>JAFGSU010000544.1 GCA_016934435.1 Candidatus Zhuqueibacterota bacterium
GATCCCTTTCACCTGGAAGCGCACGGCAAGGCCGCGGTCAATTATAACCGCGATATCGAGGCGTTTCCGTTGCTCAACCGCATCCTTTCTCGCATCCGCGGCGAGGAACCGCTCTATCGTTCACCGACCGATATGGGCGTGAATCGCGCCGGGTTTGGCATTACCAACGACGAGGTGGTGCGACAGGCAGCCGTGCAGGAAGTGATTCGCCGATATTTTCGCTATGCCTGTGAGTATGCGCTGGGGCTTTCATCCAAAGAAACCGTTCAACGCGTGGAAATTCAGTTGAAATCACTCGGCGTTGCGCCGGAGGATCGCACGGTGGTCGTTCCAGCACGGCAAGCCGCCATCGACGCCGAGCGCGACGGCAAAGGACATGACAATGTCTATTGCGGCGCCGCCATAGAGCTTGAGGATGGAATGATTGTTGTCGGAAAAAATTCACCCGTCATGCACGCCGCCTCCAGTTTATTGCTCAATTCGCTGAAAAAATTGGCCGATTTGCCCGATCCCATCCACCTGCTGGCGCCCAATATTCTGAAATCCATCGCAAAACTAAAATCCCATATCGGACAAAAATCAGCCAGTTTGGATTTGGAAGAAACCTTGATTGCCCTGAGCATCAGCGCCACCAGCAATCCTTCGGCACAGAAAGCCATCGAAAAATTGACCGAGCTGCGCGATTGTGAAGTACATATGACGCATATTCCCACTCCCGGCGATGAAGCGGGTTTGCGTCGATTGGGCGTTAACCTGACCAGCGATGCAAATTTCGCCGGTAAAAATCTTTTTATCTCATGACCATAAATAAAAATTTGATTATTGATTAAAAGTAGTTATTTTATCAAAACCTATGATTATATCCGCCAGCAGACGCACCGATATCCCGCGTTATTTTGGCGATTGGCTCATCAATCGCATTCGCGCTGGTTATTGTCGGGTGCCTAATCCTTTCAATCCAAAACAGGTTGCTCAGGTGAATCTCACCCCGGATGCCGTGACCGCCATCGTTTTTTGGACGCGTTATCCGGACTCCCTCATGCGGCACCTCGACCTCTTGGATGAAATGGGATATTGCTATTATTTTTTGTATACGCTGAACGATTACACAAGGCAACTGGAACCTCATCGACCATCTTTTAAGGAAGCAGTCGATTGTTTTCAAACGTTAGGAGACCGCCTGAGCGCCGGTCGAATGGTCTGGCGCTATGATCCGATTTTTTTTACCGATACCATGGATGCCCATTATCACATACAAAACTTCCGCCGCATTGCAGCTGCTTTAACAGGCTGCTGCAAGACGGTGATTATCAGTTTTCTCACAGAATACCGCAAAACAATGCAAAATTTATCCAGGCTAAAGATTCCCTATCGAGGAAATGATTTGCCGGATTTCGAACGGGAACAATTTCTGACATCCATTGCCGATATCGCTGCTGATCATGGGTTGCAAGCGACCATCTGCGCCGATGAGCGGGATTTTTCTCCTCTGGGCATCCATCCTGGTCGCTGTATTGATGATCGGCTGCTCGAAAAAGAGTGTAGTCTAAAACTATCCTATAAAAAAGATACGTCGCAGCGTAAAGCCTGTCACTGTATGCTCAGCAAGGATATCGGTGTTTATCATACCTGCCCGACAGGGTGTGTATACTGTTATGCAAACGCTTCACCGCTGAAAGCGGCAGCAAACCTAAAAAAACATGAAGAAAAAGGCGTCGCAATGGTAGAAACCGATCAAACCTGACATTAACCAGTTTATGAGGAGGAGAAAAGTATGGTTGCCGACGAATTAAAACTCGTGCAGTTTGCAAACCGATCGAAGCAGGATCGGGAACTTTTAAAACGATTTGTCGATTTCCATTGGCAGCTCTATAAAGATGAGCCACAGTTCATTCCTCTGCTCGATTACGAGTATCTGGGATTTAAACTATTGGGCATCACCGGATTTTTTGAACCCAGCAACCTGTTTTTCAAACATGCCGAAATGACTTTTTTCCTCGCCATGAAAGGCGACCAAGTCGTCGGCAGATGCAATGCGTTTATCAATCATAATCATAACAAGCGATGGAACGACAAAGTAGGATTTTTCGGCCAATTTGAATGCATCGACGATCAAAAGGTCGCTGATCTCTTGATGGAGGCAAGCTGCCGGTGGCTCAAGGAAAAGGGAATGGATGCCATTCGAGGGCCGCAGAATTTGCCGGTCAACGAAGCAACACCCGGTATCCTTGTTGAAGGATTCGATAAACGGCCGGTTATTTATTACCATTACAACAAACCGTATTATGAAAAATTGATTCGCAATACCGGATTCGATGTTATAAAGAGAGTCAAGTCATGGGAAGGTCCTGTTATGACGCCCATGGAAGACAAACTGCAGCGCGTTGGTGAAAAAGTCATCAAGCATTTTGGTGTTACATTCGAAACCTGGGGAGAACGGCCGTCAAAAGAACGCAAACGGGAGATGTTCGAAATTTATAATGAAGCCTGGAATGATAATTTTGGCTTTGTTCCATTCACCCGGGAAGAGTTTTATAAAAATATTGATGATATGCAACTGATCATGGAAAAAGGTCTGTTTCTCTTCGTTTACGTCAAAGGCGAACTGGCGGGATTTTTTGGAGGGGTGCCAAATATTTTTGAAAAGATGGCGCCGCTGAAATGGTGCCGCCGCTGCGAACTATTGCGCGCCGCTAAAATGCTGCTGACAAAGGGTGGCGTGAAAGGCTTTCGTCTCGGCTATATGGGCGTTAAACCGAAATTCCGGCGTCTGGGTTTGGACGGCGTCATGTTATACCGTCAAAAAATATACAGCCAAAAGCACGGTTATATTTATGCCGATCTCGGATGGATTCTGGAGGATAATTTTATGGTCACCCGCATCATCGATATGATGCAGGGATTCGAACTATCCAAGGTTTACGCCATCATGCAAAAAAATATTTAACCAGGCAGGTTACCTTTCCTTAAGCAGGTATGTGCAGTCTCTATGTCCCGGATTTTTCGTTAATCGACGAACAGAACAGATCAATTGCTATTTGCACGGGGGATGTCTGAACCTGTAGACGTTGAATAGGTGCACTGTTTTTTCCATTGTCGCTAAAAAAGGATGGATAGTTCTTATATACTTGTTTTGCATTGCTGTGCCATTATGACTGATTTTGTTCATTTGCATTGCCATTCCAATTATTCCCTCTGCCGCGGCGC
>JAFGSU010000545.1 GCA_016934435.1 Candidatus Zhuqueibacterota bacterium
CGGACTCGGTGTCGGTGAATCAAGATCTCTTTGAGCATTATAAAAAGCTCATCCATATCCGTCGCCGATTTGCAGCGCTCAACACCGGCAGCTATCAAACCCTGCTCGCCGACGATTCGATGCAAGTCCATGCATTCGAACGCGCCCTGCCGGAACAACGCGTGATTGTGCTCCTGAACAATAGCGCGAAAAACCAAAAAATTAAACTACCCTTCGAGCAAGATGGCAAATATTTCGATGTGCTGAATGATCGGATGCTGCAGGAGAACGCTGAATTCCTCGACATACCGGCTAAATGGGGCATGATTTTCATCAAATACCTATAATCACGGAACGAAATATTTCAGGTCCGACGCCTTGAATGTCCACTCCGGTGTGCGCAAAATATCGGCGGCCGGATAACGATACCAGGGGGAAATGGCATCGTCTTCGAGATTTTTGAGAATATGGATGTCCTGCGCCGGCATGTAGCTCTGCAGCAGCAAAAACAGTTTCTCTCCGCACATCGTATCCTCCGCCATATCCACAACCAGCACACCGTGGCCCGGAAAGCCGCCCTCGATAAAGACGTCTCCGATTTGCATTTCCCAAATGGTCGCGCGCGATGCAAGTTCTTTACTCAATGAATAACTGCCGGCATAAATAAAAATCGTCCTGAGATAGCTGCGAAAATTGGAGTAAGATGAATCCACTGCAAAGCCGCTTCTCCAGTGTACTCGATTATCGGTAACGATGGGCCTCTCCCCTTTCAGCCAGCGACGATAGGGGATGTTATCGCCGCTGGTTAAGTTGAAATGGATGAATGCGAAATCACCGACAGTGTAGAGATATTCGGCCCGCAATCGGATGAGCGCATCGGCGCACTGCTGCAGATTCCTGTTGCCAACGTCGATATCAATGACGGCGGCGTGAGCGTTTTGATTGGGTTTAGCAGCGCCGTTAAAAAACAGGACCGATGCACCCGCGGGTTTTAACGGCAGGTGTCGCAACCAGTCGGCAAAGCTGCCGGAATCGACTTGCGTTCTGGTAAAACCTGCAGGCGGTTGGATGGCGGAGGCGATGCAGCGTCCCGAATTTGAGGGCATCAGCCAGGAGTAAGTATTTTCTCCTGCAGAGACAATGATTGCAAAGAAGAAAAGACAGATGGATAATACTGTTGCAAATATTTTTACAAAATACATAGTGATTGATTTATTTCATCAAAACCATCCGTTTACAGATGCTTTGTGAACCCACCGTCAATCGGTACAGGTAAACGCCGCTGGCGACTCTGGCGCCCTTATCGGTCAATCCATCCCAAACTGCGTGATGTTCGCCGGAAGATTGGGATTCATTTATTAGCAGTCGCAATCGCTCGCCTAAAAGATTAAATATGGACAGCTCCACATGCTGCACTCCCGGCCCCACAGAATAGGTTATGGTCGTAGTCGGATTGAAGGGATTGGGATAGTTCTGATAGAGGGCCATCCCTTCGGGTCGTGAATAAAAATCCTGTTCTATTCCTGTTAATGCGCCGGCGGAGAGATCATCAAAATAGATTTCACCCGAAAGCAGCCCATCCTCGCTATGGCGCAGGATAAATCCTGAAAACAGGGATATCGTGGGGTTCAGGGCATTTAATTCGATATATTTTAATTTCCACCCCGTCCAATCCACCGTATCGATTTCAACGTTGATGATCGAATCACTCACTGTTTTAAAGCAAAACGCAACCGTGTTCTGTGACAGGTCACCGAAAATCCATACGCCCAGTTTGGCATCGGCTGAGAGGTCATCGAGGGAGCGTGGCTGAATCAGCGACAAATCGACCGCGCCTGTTTCGTTGATAAACGCATAGCTCAGTTTTGCCGCTGATTTTTTCGATACAACGCGGTCCGTTGCCGACGAAATTTTCGTCAGATTCGAATCGATGCCGATGGATTGCGCACCTAACTGCCAGTGGCTGATGGCATCAAAAGCATCCAGGGGATGATCGAGATAGACATACTCCTTTTCGGTGTGGAATCCGATTCTTACCGTCTCAATCATAGTCACACCATAGATACTCCTGATATTGCCGTCGAGATGCAAATAATAATCCGTATCATTATTTAGATTGTTCTTGAATTCGAATTTCAGTTTTCCTTTGCCGTCCTCTTCAGACGCTCTGGCTCTGATGATGGGGCTCCTGTTGCCGGCTGAATCTTCGACATAAAGATTACCACTCAGTGAAGCGAATGAAAGCGGATAATTAAAGGTTACCACAATCTGCACGGTGGTGCTGATGTCCGTATTTTGCTCCTGACTCGGGTAAGAAGAATCGATCATAAACCTGCCGATATGATCGGTGGTAAAAGAAAAAGTCAGAACCGAGTCGATGGGAACATCAAATCTGTTGACGGCTGTCGTATCCAGAGTGACGGTATAAGTCGTCAACGGATCCAGATGATTGTCGGCTTTAAAGCTCATGGTTTGATCATAATCCTGCCATGTAAACGATCCTTCAGCGGAAGGTGTAATACTAAAAGCCTTTTCGGTTTTCTCTGTATTCATTGCCGTATTGAAATAGATGGTAATCGGATTGCTGATGCGCACACTGTCCTGAGGATTGGCCGGAACATAAGAAAGAACTTTAGGCGCCCGGTTACTGGTGAGGAAAAAGTCTATCAGGTAGGGCTTGTCTTCGGTCACCTGGACTTGCGCCGAATCGGCGCCATACCCTTCTGCCGCCACGATCAGTTGATAGGTGCCGGTGTATACGGAATCGAAGAAAAAGAATCCGTTGTTATTGTTGTCGCCCTGATAAATTCTTCCTCCGGGTTCCAGGCGTGCTGTGATGCCGTTGATCGGCTGTTTTTTATCATTCGGCAGTGTCGGGAGATAGGTATAGTTTACATCCCGTGTCAGGTCGCGGACGATTCCGGCCACCGTCCCATAAGGCAGCGGGCCTTTATTATAGAAATCGACGAACGATCTTAGAAAGGAGGCGGCTTCGTGGCATCGATAGGCGAGATTGGTCAACCTGAAAGATTCCGGGATATAATCGTGAAAGGAACCTTCGGAAAGGACACCCGGCATGGCCAGCGTTCTCAAGACACCAAGCCCTACTTTATCACCCCAGTGGGGGTAAAAAGACCAGTCTCCACGAACGCCATTGGTAGTCGGTACCGTGCGGTTGGCTGCAGTGATCTGGGCATACATGATCTGCGACATGGTTTTTGCCGCCGGGAATACGGGCTGGTTGTCATACCCGCGGAAGAGCATCAGGGTATAGTTCGCCTTGCTCGTCGTGCCGGTGGCATTGCTGTGTATGGAATGGAAAAAGTCGACATTGTTGGCATTGGCTTCGGCAGCGATACTGGACAGCGCCCGGTCGTCACTCTCGTAATTGGTCACTCGCGACATGATCACCTGAGCATTGCGCTGCAGTAACAGATCCCTAAAGTATAATCCTTTGGTCAGATTGCCTTCAGATTCCCAGAATCCGGTTTCCGGAATGTATCTATCGTTGGCCGGATTATTGCCGCCATGCCCGGGATTGATATAAAACTTGTATCCGGAAAAATCCTGCGCAGCCGCCATTGATACCAGGATACAGATGGCTATGATAAAATTTCTCATTTTAATACTCACTCCTCGATTCTGAATTCAGCCATTACTATTTTGCCGTCGTCCGTATGGAAAATTATTTTATTGGACGTGGTGTTGCCCCAGCGCGGATACATCTCGATCACATCTGCAGTAGAGGTCAGGGCCATTTTTTTCCCGCCCTGAGCGGAGGCGATATAGATATCGGAAGCGGTAAAGTATTGGCCATTGTCATAGTCATCCATGAAGCATATCCATGCTCCGTCGGGCGACCAGTGCGGGTAGTTGGCTTTACCTAATTCCAGCAAAATATTGCCGTGCAGGTCCGAAATTAAAGTCCCTTTGCGGGCTTCGGTGAATAATATCTTTTCTTTATCCGGAGAAACCGATTGCCAGAAATAACTTCCATCTGGCACTGGATCGAGTAGTGTTTTCTCATTGCCGATATAGAGCGCCATTTTTTGATTTTCAATTTTAACAACCGGATCATTAAGGATAGGAGTTTTGGTAAGCGCCGCGGGGGTCAGGCTGAGTACTCTAACATTGTTTTGCAGCGTGTAGAACAGCGCGCCATCAACAGTAATATTTGGAGGGGATACTTCTACCTCAAGAGCCTGGATGGTTTGTCTGGAACCATCGTTGAGATCGAGCGCCATGATGGAAGACCGCTTCTTGGGTTGATCAAAATTATCGCAACGATAAACGATGCGTCTGCCATCCGGAGAGATTTGAAATTGATAGCCGGCGCCAGGGTCTCTGGTGAGCAATCGGTTCGATTTCGATATCAGGTCATACTCCCAAAGGCCCATATAATTGGAGGTTGAATAGTATATCTTTTGATCATCGGGGGAAAATTGCGGATAGTATCCCTGTTCGGGTATCGGCAATTCCTCCATCTTCACCACCGAAAGGCTCTGTGCTTTCAGCAGCGTTGAAAAAACAAACAGGATGAAGAGAAGAGCATGTAATGGTTTCATTGGTAAATCCTCTGGTATGATTTGGTTACGCTTTGTGCTTCATGGATAGGTCGGATCGCAATTTACGTCAAGTTTATTAAATACAAATTTTTTCAGCAAAAAGCAAGGATTTTATCCTTTTAGCGTCGCTTTTAAGCCACCACCACTAAAAGAATTCCGATCATGTCTAGATGCCTTTTGATCATGGAAAATTATCGGGCAAAATCATAATCAGATAAAAAACACTTGCCTTTTGCCCGCACTTTGGTTAAAATTACATAATGCAAACGATGGTCGGAGTATTGAACAGCAACTTTCCTGTATAGTGCAGAAGACGTTTCATCCTGAACCATAGGTATTCAATTTCTATTTTCCTATATTTCATCAAGGCATAGGCAGACCTCTTGACGATGAAAAAGAATATTAGTTCGGCAAAAGATATTCGCGCGGTTATCCGGCAGATGCAGAGCAAACGTATTCTTGTACTGGGTGATATTATGCTGGATGAATACATCTGGGGCAAAGTGATGCGCATCTCGCCGGAAGCGCCCGTACCGGTTGTTCACGTCACCAGAGAAACGTTCTGTCCGGGGGGAGCATCGAACGTCGCCCGCAATCTGGCCGATTTCGGTCTGCAGACGTATATATGCGGATTAGCCGGCAAAGATTCCGATGGCCGTAAATTAATCGGTCTGCTCAATCACGCCCGCATCAATAGCGATGGATTATTATTGCGGCCAAAATTTACTACCATTGTTAAGACGCGAATTATTGCCCGCCACCAGCAGGTGGTGCGCGTCGACCGTGAGGCAACCTATCAATTGACACAAAAGGACCTGCATGATCTTGCCTCTTTTTTGCAAAAGATTATTCCGACAATTGATGCCATTATCATCGAGGATTACGGCAAGGGGCTGGTAACGCAAACACTGGTTGATCTGGTTGTAACCATGGCACGAGAGAACAATAAATTGGTTACGGTCGATCCGAATGTGAACAATCCGCTGCACTGGCAGGGTGCGACGTTAGTTAAACCCAATCGGCAGGAAGCGTTTGCAGCGGCATCCCTCCCTTACCGCGAAGATGCCGAAAGCCTGAAAGCGGTTGGTGAAAAGCTATTACAATTATGGCGAATCCCTTACTTGCTGATCACGCTTGGCGAAGGCGGCATGATGCTGTTTGAACAAAATCGTCCGCCGTTTCATAGCCCGACGCTGGCGCGCGAAGTATTTGATGTTTCAGGCGCAGGAGATACGGCCATTGCTTTTTGTACTGCTGCGCTAACTTCCGGCACATCCGCTCGCCAGGCGACCGAAATCGCCAATCATGCTGCAGGCATCGTGATCGGGAAATTAGGCACAGCAACCCTGACGGCAGACGAACTCTTGCAGAGTTTTAATCATCATGAGTAATCGAGCCATTTTTTTAGATCGCGACGACACGCTGATAAAAGATGTCCCTTACTCGGGCGATATAACATTGGTCGAGTTGTTGCCGAATGTGCGAGAAGCGCTGGAGATGTTAAAAAATCACGGTTTTTGCCTGTTCATGGTTTCCAATCAGTCAGGTGTCGGCCGAGGCCTGATAACAGCGGAACAGGTGCATGCGGTTAATCAGGAAATTCTGCGGCAGTTGGGTAAAAATTATTTTAAAGATATCTATCTTTGTTTTTCCGTTCCGGGTCAGGACGACGAGGGCTGCCGTAAGCCCAATCCCGGTATGATCTGGCGCGCCCGCGACGAGCACGATCTCGATTTGGCCGCCTCATTTTTGATCGGCGATAAACCATCCGATATTTTTTGCGCCCAAAATGCCGGCTGTCGCAGCGTTTTATTGCTCACCGGGACGCACGGCGAGAATCTGGATGATGCCAAAAAAGCTGCAGATTTTTTCGCGGATGATCTGTTACAGGCCGCCGAATGGATTTGTCGAGACTCAAATATAACCTAACTATATAAGGAGAAAGAATGATGATCGAAAAACTACAAGTCTACCGTTGCGAGGTTTGCGGTAATATCGTTGAAGTGGTATCCGTGGGCGGCGGAACCCTGGTCTGCTGCGGCCAGGAGATGACCCTGCAGCAAGAAAATACCACCGATGCGGCTCAGGAAAAACACGTACCGGTTGTCGAGCAAAACGGGATGGTCAAAGTCAGCGTAGGCAGTGTACTGCATCCGATGGTGGAAAATCACTATATTCAGTTCGTTGAGGTGATCACACCCAGCAGGGTTTTGCGTAAATTCCTTAAACCGGGCGAAGAACCCGTGGTCACGTTTCAAACGGACGAAAAAGTTATCAAAGCTCGCGAGTATTGCAATTTGCACGGACTCTGGGCTAAAGTGGTCTGATGTTTTTATCTTTCGCTCAGGGGTGGTGTAAAAGGCAACGTTTTTTGCCACTCCGCCAACCCCTGGGCGAAAAAAAAGCTATTCAGTGCTGCCGCCGCCACCACCGAACATGAGCTTAACAAAAGGGCCGGTGATGCCTATCTCCGGTCCACCGGAAATTTCAGCTGCTTCATACAGCCAATCGCCGACCAGCGGCGTGTAATTATACCCAAGCCGAAGTCCGAATGCAAGGCCTCCCTTTTCTCTGGCATCTTTTGACATATTTATCAGGTAATCGACGCCCAGGGCCACGCTGAGTGTGAGACCGCCGGAATTGAGCTCGACGCCGCGGTCGGGATCCGCAAGCATTTCATCAAATGTCCGCCCCTGTTCCTGAACGATTTTGAGCGTAAAGCCCCCCCCACC
Source organism: Candidatus Zhuqueibacterota bacterium (assembly GCA_016934435.1). Taxonomy (GTDB): domain Bacteria; phylum Zhuqueibacterota; class Zhuqueibacteria; order Residuimicrobiales; family Residuimicrobiaceae; genus JAFGSU01. The sequence continues at coordinate 7,277 of JAFGSU010000545.1, forward strand.
GATGCCGAACATAGGATAGAGACTCAAATCGCCTTTTTTCATGACGATATAGCCGATGTTAAAGAGGCCGTAGCCACTTACAAGGCTGAGTTCATATCCATTTGCGCTGTTTTTATCGCCAACAAGCCCGTGCCCCTCGCCACCGATCAGCAGGCGGTCATTGAGGATGGCGTATCCACAACCGCCCATGGAAATAAATTGATTATCAACTTTGGGATAACCGTTTGCCGTTAAAGCCGTACTCAGATCGCCGACATCGATGGTGTGGAAGCCGGCCATGAAGAATCCCCGGCCCTCGGAATGGAATTGTTTATCCCCTGCATCCATGGTGCAAAAATACCCCATGAACAGAAAAACGAGACACAACAGCATGGTTTTTTTCATCATCTTGTCCTCCTTTTGTTGATGAACAGTGTTTTTACCTCTGATTCTCGTCCGCCCATTTTAATATGCGCTGCCGCATCACCTCGCCCAGGACGATGGCAGCGGCGTGGCTCAGGGACAGCGACCCCATATCGACTGCCATGGGGATTTTCAGGAATTTGTCACAATGATGGCGAACGGCGGCGGAAAGGCCCCGTTTTTCGCCGCCCAGGGCAACCACTATGGACTGTGATAAATCCGCTTCATAGATAGTCCGTTTTGTGTTGGCAATACAGCCGTAGATCGTTACATCAAAGCGTTTCAGTTTGGGTAACAGGCGATCGGCACTTTCGAAGAGGATGAGCGGCAGGCGCTCGAACGCACCGGATGAAGCTCGGGAGACGGCGGTGGCATCGAAATCCCACAGATGCTTTTTCAATAGCACCGCCCCCACCCCAACCGCCTCGGCGGTTCGCAGCACAAATCCAAGATTCTGGCTATCGTCAACACCTTCTAACAACAATAAAAAAAGCGAGCCGCCCCTTGCAGAAAGCAAGCGAAACAGGTCCTCCTGTACCATCGGTTTCTTAGCCGAACAGAGGGCGACGACACCGCCGTGCGTTTTGCCGTGCGCCATGGCATCGATTTCGGTTGCGGAGATATATTTTACCGGTATATCCTGTTCTTGCGCCAGTTGTAAAATAGTAGAAATTTTGTCGGCGCCCAGGCCGTCGCGCAACAGAATGAGTTGAAATTTGCGCTGATGCGCAGTGAGCGCCGCCTCAACGCATATTTTACCTTCTAATTGTTCCAACAGGATGTATAACCCAAAAATATTCAGAGATTCCAGGAAACCGGGCGAACAGAACGAATGAATTGTCACGCACAAGGGTACTGTGTTAACCTGTGGATGATGATTTTATCTCTCATCAGGGTCGTTCAAAATTTTGAAAAAGCACCAGCGGCAGTTGGTTCATATGGTTGAGGCGATAGACGTCGTAGAACCCACCCTCATCAGGCGCTAATCGATAACGATCGTAGCGAATCAATCCATACCCGGATTCGGGTTCCAGTAAAATAGGCACCAGATTGCGATGGCGCCCGGACGCGGGTACGATGATGGTTCCTGTCTTCAATATTGATTGCCGTGACAACAGCTCAACTTTGATCGTTTTAGGCGCTTCATAGTCCGCTTCAGATGGACTAAATTGTACGACCCGATACATCTCGATGGCTGCATTCTGATCTCGATCGAGTAAATAGAGAGGTATGTTGTGATCGATGAGTGTACGCACAACCTGTTCGTGTCCGGGTGGAATGACGTAAGCCGCTGCCGGCATACGTGAAACAGTTGCCGTGACCTGCGGCCGCCAGTCCTTAATGGTACGCTTTACCACTTTACGCTTTTTACTGTCCAGCGGTTGAATATCACGCCAGCGGATTTCATCCCCCTCCATTTTATCGGATTTCAGCGTGCCCAGCACGGAATCGTCGGCTCGCGCCAATACATGTATGTGCAAGGGTGAATGGTCGGCATCGGCCTGGTAATGCATGCGCAAATGCACGGATGAAGGTTCGGTGACAAGTTTTACCCGTTCGCTGCGCACCAGATGGGCGATTTCACTTTGATGCTGGTAACAATATTGCAGCCAGGCGACCATGGCTTCATATTGATTTTGCGTACGATCACCCAGTTCATCCAGACGTCCGGAGGAAGCGCCTTCGAGAATAAATGAGAGGGTATTATAAATGCCGAAACTGTTGCGGCCGTCATTAATGTCTGTGGTGCTGTAACGGTACAGGAACTCTGGATTCCGCGGTTCGCGGCGCTGAACGCGCGCCCCGGAGGCATCGTCACGGTCGACGCGCTGACGGATGAGATATTCGTGAAACGTGATATTTTTCTGCTGCAACCGGTTCTCAATAAAAGGCAGAATCCGTTCCCTGCCATAGCGCTGCAGGGTATCAGGAATATTGGCGTTGGACACCAATCCCATGTTCTCCAGATAATAATCTTCTCCCTTTTCATGGACATCCAGTGTGACTTCGGGGAAAATCTCATTAAAAATACGATGCAGCGCTAGCAGCTCCGGCGCTTCCAGCTTGACGTGATCGCGATTCAGGTCCAATCCCTGCCCATTGCGACGCTGATTATGGTGAGCCCCGTATGGATTTACCAGGGGCACAATATAGATATTCAGGCTGTCCAACAAATGATTCATGGGACCGATGGCAATATCACGGATGATGCTCAAACAGGCTTCCTTGCCGGACTGCTCATCGCCATGCTGGGTTGCAAAAATGAATAACTTGAGCAGCGAATCGTTATGGCCGGTTTGGCGCTCAAAGTTGGTCATGTAGATGGGATCGCGCTCGCTGCTTTCGCCGATGATGGTTATTTTCAGGTCGACCGGCTGTAGCGCCTGCAAGCGGCTAAGAAATTGACCGATCTCACGGTTGGTAGTATAGTGGCTGTAGCGACTCACCTCACCGGGGGTGGCTAATTCCACTGCGAAACTGCCGATGCTAAGGATTAAAAGGATAAAGAAAACGGACTTTAAACGATTCATAAGCGCCTCGATAATATTTGTTGGAATGAAAAATATTAATCCTTTTGAGATAAAAAGCGTCTCCGGTAACAGGGCAGCTCGATGGCTATGCAACCTGTCACTGCGAGCGAAGGCGCTGAGTAATCCATTCGGGACAATATGCCGTGGAGCGCGGCAGTCCCCGCTATAAGGGCAATCAACCAGTCACCTTTCAGCGGGGATTGCTTCGTTCCAACGCAGTCTTGATGATAAACGATGCTACCGTTCCTCCACTCGCAATGACAGCGCAACCTGTCACTGCGAGCGAAGGCGCTGAGTAATCCATTTCAATCCATCATCATCCGGTAATAGCATAAGATTGAAAATTTTTTACCAGTCGTTCCAGTTCCGGTCGAATGAAATCGTAATGCGCTTCAGGACTCTCGGTTTTTATGATGTAGGCCCAATTTCTTCTCGGTAAAATACAACAGAACAGCACCTGATTTTGCTCGACGGGCTGCTGCGGCAAAATAATGACAAAATAGGAGCCCGAAAATGCATGGTGCGCCGGTGAGGTCACGGGTTGTAAAATTGGAATGCGCCGCCCGGCTTTTTCCTGTTCGATGTACTTTTCCGCCAGCAGGGCAACAGATAGATCATAATCCGGAACGCTACCGGGCCAGACGAGGAGTCCGATGCGACTCCTGGCGATGGTATCCTTTTCCACACGATCGAATGCTACCAGCCAGTGTATTTGCGGCCAGAGCGCTGAAGCTGTGTCAGCCGGGGGCACTTTGACCGTATCCGCCAACCGTGTGCAGCGCCACCGTTCGTTCGGTAATTTAACCTGAAACTTGTAAAGCGCATTATAATAAGTGGAATCGATAAACGCGATCTTTCCATCGCCCAGGGCGGAAAGTGAGCTGAGCGATAGATTTCTTCGCACTTGATGCATCAGCACCAGGATAATCAACAGCGCAAAGGCGGCCATGATAATTGTTGGAATGGCCGAAGCAGGTTTTTTTCTCATAACATCACCCGATTGATTCAAGGTTATGATAATGCCATCGGGGCACGGCGCCCTGGTAGCAGGCGACAAATGCTCCCAGTCGATTGGCGAAATCCGCTATTCCGTGCAGGGCTGCGCCTTCAAGATATCCAACCACCAGCGCGGCGGCAAACGCATCGCCGCAGCCTGTCGTGTCGACCACCCGTACGCGATAACCGGGATGACGAACGCTCTCATCCGGCGTCACCAGGAGGCAGCCGCCGGCGCCGAGGGTCAGTGCAGCCATTTGCAGATTATAAGTGTCCAGGAGGTATTGGAGATAAGGCTCGGGTTGCGCCGGTCCGCTATAATTTCGCTGCAATTGAGCCAATTCTTCATCATTTATTTTCAAGACCTGACAGACATGCATGCCATGCTCGACGATATGTGCCGTTTGCTCATTCCAGCCGCGTAGATTGAGGTCAAATATTTTTAGCGCCTGATTCGCGTCCGCTAAAAACGCCTGAATAGTCGTCCGTGAGTCCGGATGGCGCTGTGCAAGAGTACCGAACAATACGGCGTCCACCTCGGTCGCCCTGTCGCGCCAAGGCCGATCATATGCCAGGGCGTCAAAGGCGACATCATGACTGCATTGAAAACTTGGCTTTCCCGCTGCATCGACGGTTACTCGAACTGTACCCGTTGGCTTGGTCGAATCGCGTTGCACCGACGCCACATCGAGGCCGAATCGGCTGAGCTGTGCCATCAATTCATCTCCATTTTGATCCTCGCCGACGCGACTCAGCAAAAGGCCTTGATGGCCGGCCAGGGTTACGTGGGCGGCGAAATTGGCCGGGGCGCCACCGACCAATTTTTTATCATCGTAAATATCCCACAAAACTTCACCCAGTCCGGCGATACGGTATTTCTTTTTATTTCTGTTCAATATGCATACTTTAGGTTGTCAAAGTCGATTTTAATTTTTTTGATCTAAAGGACGATGCTATCTTTTACCACGCGCCACTTTTTATTCAAGGGCCTAAAAACCCTTAAACGCCACGGTAAGAGAAGGCCCTCCCGGCATGGGGCCGGATCCTGTGCGCGGATCCACATCCTCAAATACAATGCCCGGCGGCACCGGAAATTCGCTGTAGGGCGCATCAGCCATCGCGTTTTTCATGAACAGGGTCCAGATCGGCAGGGCGGCTCTGGCTCCGGTGAGTCCGCGTTTTTTGGCATCGCGCATGGGACGATTATCATCAAATCCGACCCAAACCACGGCCACCAGTTCCGGCGTAAACCCGACGAACCAGGTGTCGCGGTACTCGCTGGAAGTCCCGGTTTTGCCGGCACAAGGTCGCGAAAATCCCCAGCTGCGCACGCCGACACCGGTCCCCCCTTCCACCACACCGCGTAAAATATCCGTGATAAGATAGCAGGTCACGGGATCCGCCACTTTTTGGCTGCGGGGAATAAATTCCTCCAATTGCTGGCCTTCGGTGCTGTAAATTTCGGTGACGAAAATCGGTTGATTCCGTTTACCGCCGTTATCGATGGTCGCAAAAGCAACGGCCATCTCAAGCGGCGAAACGGCAGCGGCGCCAAGAGCCAGCGACATATTGGCTTCCAGTTCGCTTTCGATGCCAAGGCGATGGGCATATCCGATGACCG
>JAFGSU010000546.1 GCA_016934435.1 Candidatus Zhuqueibacterota bacterium
CGAACCAGGTGGTCGGCCAGGTGGGATCGGTGCGTTTGTTCAGCGGTTCATGAATCTCGGCCGGCAGTTCCACCGTATGGCCTTCGGCGATCTGCATCACCGGACCGATGCCTTTGATCAGGTTGATGCGCGCCATGGTCACCGGCATTTCGCCTATGGTGACAAATTGCGACGAATAGCCGCCGCCGCGGAAATATTCGCGGTTGGCCGGACACCAGAGCGTCGCATCCAGGCAGGCGCCGACCTCTTCCGGTGTGATTTCCCAGAACGGCTTGAGCGCGGGCGCGCCGTTACGGCTCTGCCGGCCGCTGCCGTCGAGTGCCGCAGCGCCGGAATTGATCAGGTGGATGATGCCGTGTTCGGCTACCCCGGTGAGTTTTTTCCCGGTCACCCGCTGCACCGCTGCCGGACTCCAGTAGGTGCGCACATCGGCGAACACCTGGGCGGTGTCCGTCAACAGGTGCCCGAACAGCATGGTGACGCCGTTCAACGCGTCGTTCTCGGTGGCCACCAGGTAGGGTTCGCGAATGCCGTTCCAGTCAAAGCTGGAATTGAGCATGGCCTCGAGAAAATCACCGTTGGGCATGTGATCGGTCCACTGCCGCTGGCCCTGAAACCCGGCGAGGATGGCGTTGTGCCCCAACGCTTCTTCGCCGTAACCGAGATCAGTCAGACGCAGATTGCCGACCATCAGGTCGCGGCAGATCAGCGCCATCTTGACCACCGTCTCCCAGTCTTTATCCTTGCGCGCGCGATAGAGTTGATTCTGCGGCTTGTTAAGATCCGGACCCTCGGGACAATTTTTTTTCACCCAGTTCAGAGCTTTTTTGAATTCATCGCCATCAAAGATATCCTCGTTGAGCCGGCGGGTGAACTCGCTCATGTCGACAAATTCGCAGCGCATATCGAGATAATCTTTGAAAAAATGGGCGTCCACCATTGAACCAACGATGCCCATGGAGACGTATCCCTGCGACAAATACGACTTGTGGCGCATTTCAGCCACCGCCAATCCGGCCCTGGCAAATTGCAGCAGCTTTTCACCCACATCGGCGGGGATGCTGCGGTCGTCCGAGTCCTGAACGTCGCGGCCATAGATGCCGAATGCCGGCAAACTTAGCTGGTTATGGCCTGCTAAAGCGGCCGCTAGATAGACCGCGCCCGGTCGTTCGGTGCCGTTGAATCCCCAGATGGCCTTGGGCGTGAACGGGTCCAGATCAATGGTCTCCATGCCGTAGCACCAGCAGGGCGTTACCGATAACGATACGCCGACGCCCTGACGGCTGAATTTTTCGATGCATTGCGCGGCTTCGGCGGCGCCGCCGATACAGGTGTCGGCGATGACGCACTCCACCGGAAGTCCATTGGCATGGCGCAGGTTTTCGGTGAGCAGTTTGGCGGCGGCGTTGGCCATGGTCATGGTCTGCTTTTCGAGCGATTCGCGCACGCCCTGCCGGCGGCCGTCAATAATGGGACGAATACCGATTTTCGGCGGGCTACCCTGCAATCTTAAATGCGGGGCGATTTGTTTCATATCGCGCAGGTCGGCCATGGTAAAATCTCCTCGTTGAGTTTTGGTTTATATCAGAGTCCTGTTGCCTGCAATCATCTCACGTGAATTGGAATGTCTGGATCAGCTTATAGGATAATGTAAACAAACTGTATGCCTATTATGCGATCGTGGAGGTATGGATCATAAATTCTCTCATTAATCATTAAATTAAATGAATTCTCGGTAAACGCAAGCAAAAAATCGATGTGGAAAAAATATAAATGCATGATGGGACATTGGAAATGGCGTGTGATTTCAGCTATAAACGTTGGTGTAAAACAAGAGAAAAACCACAAAGATCGCAAAGCCGGTGTCTTTCACTATATTATGTAAACAAATTTCGGATCGGCTTTTCAAATTTAGGATATATCATCATCAATTCGACCCTGTTCACTCTGGCATGCGAAATATTATGCGATCATATCGCTCCGCGATCTTTGTGGTTGAAGGGAATTTTTGGCAAATACGATTATTTTATTGCATATGTTTTCTAAGCTGGTCAGGTAGTGATTTTACCGGCGCTTTTGGAGTACATCGCCTGTGTCGCTGCCTGCAGCCATCCAAAAGTAATAAAAAGATAAATAATTGTGGAGTCCGCCTTTCAGGTGGGCTCCACATAAGTGCAAACGGTTATCAGCGCACGTACTGCATCTTGCGCATCTGATTAAAATCGTTCACCGTAAACTGACAGAAATAAATACCCGCCGGAACGAGTTGTCCCATAGTATCTTTGCCGTCCCAGCGCAACAGGTGCCGTCCAGTTGGCATTTCACCGTCTACCAGCCTGCGGATTTCCTGACCGAGCAGATTATAAATGATGACCCTCACCACGCCGGTTTCCCGCAGTTGAATGGGGATGATGGTTTCGGCGTTAAACGGATTGGGATAATTTTGTTCCAGCATATAGTCGGCCGGCCGCTGCCAGGTCGTCACTTCGACGGGACCGTGCATGGTCTCTATGCCGGCGTAGGAAATATCACTGATTTTATAATAGTATGTGCTGGCTTCGGCAATCGACCGATCCTCAAAACTGTACTGGTGCGTCGACTGGCTGGTGCCGGCTCCGGGGATGAGGCTGCGATTGAGCCGTTCATACAGCCCGTCGGCATGATCGCTGCGATACACATTGAAACCGACATTTTCGGTCTCACTCTGGGTCATCCAATCCA
>JAFGSU010000547.1 GCA_016934435.1 Candidatus Zhuqueibacterota bacterium
AGCAGAACCGCACCGGCATATCTGTCCCTCCATGCTGTACTGGGGCGGCCCCGATGGTTTTTCCGCCGACCGGCGCTGGGAAGCCATGGCCATCGGCCCCAGCGGCCTGAATGTGCGCGATCTCGGCAACAGTTATGATCGTGGATTATACGAAGACTATTTTTCATCCATCCATCAAATTCCGGATGGTGAACAACCGGATGCGATCTCCTGGCGGGCGGAGACACCGCACGGCACAAGCGTGAAATTCCAACTTCGCGTCGCCGATAATAGCGCAAAACTTGAAAAAGCGCCGTGGATGGGACCGGATAGCGCAGATAGCTGGTATACGACCAGCGGCAGCAAGATAAAAAACGTCAGAGGCAAATTTATCCAGTATCGGGCGAGATTACAGTCACCCAATGGAGCGGGTACGCCGTACCTTCAAGGCGTTACCATTCGATTCGCGCGGAATCCTTAGCCAATGCGTTAACAAGGTTTTGGTTGATCATTTTTATCTACCGGATAGATTGCCCGGCTATACGAGCACATTCTTGATGATATCAGGATGAAGGTGTGTATCTAATACCGCTATGATGTTAGTACTTTTCAGGAAAAGCCGCTTGCCGGTGTGGCAGCTCTCGGGCACAATCCCTTGCCGCTGCGGTGATTGTTTTAGATGCCAAATAAATAGAAAAAAATTTTCGGAGTAATGGTTATGAAACAGTTACACGAATGGCTTATCCCTGTACTGTTGGTTTTATCCCAGGCACTCATTTTGTCGGCACAGGAGGTCTGGCGCGAAACCACCCACGCCGATTTTGTCGACGGAACCTTCGACGACGCCGGCGCCAATATGTACGTGTCCCACAACGGCCGCATCCAAACCGTCAACCGCTGGGACGTCAACAACGACGGCCATATCGATATTTTCTGCGTCAACTCCCATCCGTTGGTGGAGATGCTGGATATGTCCATCTACTGGGGCAACGGCGCCGATTTCAGCATCCGCGACCACAGCTATGTGCCCGTCGATGGTCCCATGTGGGTGGCGGCCGACGATCTCGATAACGACGGCGAGATGGATCTGGTGGTGGCCAACTATTCCAACGGCACCTGGACGGAGATGGAATCGTTCGTCTATTACGGCGGACTGAAGGATCGAAATGCCCAAAAAGCGCCGGCGGAATGGGCTTTTTATCCATTCAATAAACGCGTCAAACTGCCCGGCGCCAACGCCCAGAAACCGGCTGTAGCCGATTTGAACGGAGACGGCTACAAAGATATCGTCTTCGCCTTCTCCGGCGGATTCTGGGAATACCGCGATAAATCCAAAAAAGACCTGTCGCCTTCTCGCATCTACTGGGGCAGCAAAGACGGATTCGACGCGAAGCACTATGAAAATATATGGACCAAAGGCGCCACCGACGTCGCCATGGCGGATTTGAATGCGGATAAGCGGCTCGATCTAATTTTTTCTAACGGCGAGGGCGATTCATCTTTTATTTACTACGGCGGCGGCAAAGGATTTTCCGAGAAGAATCTGAAAAAATTGCCGACGAAAAAGCCCCATGCGATAGAAGTGGGAGACGTCAACAACGACGGCGCCATCGATATCGTCTTTGCCAATGAAGCGGGTACGACATCCGTCGCCTATTTGAACGAAAACGGTGCATTCGATGCCGGCAGGCGCGTTGAATTCCAAACCCATACCGCCAAAGATATCGTCATCGAGGATTTCAACAAGGACGGCTATGCCGATGTCTTTTTCACCAATCACCAGCATTCGCTCACCGGCGATCCAAAACTGGCCAACCGCCTGATCGACTCTTACCTCTATTTCGGCTCGAAAACCGGCTTTTCCGAGAACAACCGCCAGTCCATTCAGACCATCGGCGCCTGGGGCGCCAACGCAGCCGACCTCAATGAAGACGGCTGGGTCGACCTGCTGATCTGCAATTTTCAGGAGCACTATTCCTACGAGGTGCCGTCGTTCATCTACTGGAACGGCCCGGACGGATTCCAGCTGACCCGGCGCACCTGTTTGTACGAACATGGCGCCCAGGGCAACGCCATCGCCGATTTCAACGGCGACGGCCGGCTCGATATCCTCATCACCTCGATGATGGGTAACTCCCGCGGAGATTACGATCCATGCTACCTCTATTTTGGCAATGAGAAAGGCCAGTACTCGATAACCGACCGAATCGAGTTGCCCGGCCGAGAAGGGTATGAGCAGGCCTTCGCAGATCTCGATGACGACGGCCAGGTGGACATTCTATTAGTCAACCGGGGCGAAGTGACCCGCAAAGCCAACGAACTCTGGATTTACTGGAACGAAAAAAATACTTTTAATCCTTGGAACATGACCGGTTTGCCGAACTATGGCGGCATCGGCGTAGAAGTGGCGGATCTGGATCGGGACGGCCATCTCGATATTATCATCTCCAATTCGGAATCTGGGCAAAAAACTGCCGACGGCAAACCGGAGCCCGGCTCGTTTATTTACTGGGGGGAGACGAAAGGATGGCCCGTAGCCGGTCGCAGCGAATTGCCCATCGTCGAAACCAGAGCCGTGGCCGTGTGCGATATCAACGCCGACGGTCATCTCGATCTGGTATGCGGCCAGCAGCGCAACTGGGGCGATGCGTCAATTTTCCTCGGCGACGGCAGCCGCCATTACAGCGATGCCCGCCGCATCCGCATCGAAGGCAGCAACGGCACCAGCACGCCCGGTGTGGCGGATTTGAATAAAGACGGACGACTGGATGTCGCCTTTGCCCACGATAAAAATGTCCTGGTCTATTACCAACAAAAAGATGGCTCGTTCACCAAAGCGCATTCGCAATCTATACCCGTTCAGGCAAAGACCATGTGCGTAGCTGATGTTAACAGCGACGGCTGGCTGGACCTCATCTGTCCGCTATATAAAGGCAGGAGTAATCGGTCTGGATATTCGACCGTGCTTCTGGGCAGTGAAAACGGTTATGCGCTCGATCGAGCCATCAAACTGTATACCGATGGCGGCACCGGCTCCATCGTCAGCGATTTCAACCGCGACGGCTACCCCGACATCTTTTTCTTCTGCCACCGCACCGACGGCAGTTTTGATGAGATCGGCAGGTTCGGCGATCACCACACGAATTCATTGCTCTACTGGGGAGGCGCTCAGGGATTCAAGGAATCCGATAGACTGGAAATTCCCAGCGTCGGGGTGCATTATGACGTCGGGGTTGATCTCGGCCACATTCGAGACCGATCGTTCGTGTTCGAATATTTCTCGTCCGCCTATCAATGCAAGGGTAAAAAGCCGGTTCAATTAAGCTGGCGTGGACAAACGCCGCATCGTTCCTCGATCAAATTCCAACTGCGAGTCGCCGATACGCGTAGAGCGCTCGCTCAGGCAGCATGGCTTGGCGAAGAGGGTATCGGCAGCTATTTCGAGGAGCCTGAACAGGCAATAAAAGATATTCCGGCAGGTCATTGGATTCAGTACAAGGCCGTTTTCGACACGGATAACGGCGCCTATTCGCCAATATTGGACGAGGTGGAGATTTTGTTTGAATGAATCAATATCATGAAAACTCTATACAATTAACAATGGAAGCGCTGCTGTAATGAGATCGAGCACATGCTGTTGTCGGCTTTTGTTTCCAAATTCGGTTTTGATCCCAGAACTGTATTGAGAATATTCTGCCCAAAGGGCTACCTGATTAACCTTTAGGCGTCGAATCGGTGTCAATTTTCACAGGCATTTTTAAAAGAAGGTATCAATCATTCTATAGATCATGATGCGAGGGATTTTATGAAAAAAATATTTTTCGTATTTACAGTTCTTATGTTCGTACTGCCATCGGCAGCGAAGGATAAAAATATACGCGACATTTCCGTCATCGGTCCGCGCACAAAAGTCGTTGACCTGCAATCTTATCAGGATATTTATCATGTCTCCGCACAGCAGGGTTCCGATAGGGAGGGAGACGGCTCCAGAGAAAAACCGTGGCGCACATTAACGGCGGCTATGGCGAACATTGCAAATGCCGCCGCGGACCATGCTGTTGCCGTGCTGGTATCGGCTGGAACTTATGACTCGACCACGATCGTCATGAAGGAGTGGGTCGATCTATTCGGCGGATTTTGTCCGGTCGGCTGGCAGAGGGATATTTTTAAACATCGAACCATCCTCGACGGCGTGCGACTGCGCCGTGTGGTCGTGGGGGCCGACCATGCCCGGTTGGACGGCTTTGTCATCAGGCGCGGAGTGACAACATCGCACGGCGCCGGTATTTTATGCGTTGATGTTTCGCCGACGATTTCTAATAATGTAATCATCGATAATTTGGCATTGGAGCCCGCAGATTTCGATTATCAGCACATCTATCAGCCGGGCAACCATGGCGGGGGTATTGCCAGTTTCTACAATGCCGTACCGGTAATCCGCAACAACATCATTGCGCAAAACAGGACGTCCATCGGGTGTGGCGGCGGCGTAGCTTTTTACGGCTGGTTGCGAATGGAGGGCATCACAGAGCCGGAGATGCAGGACAATTTTCTTGTTGGCGGATTACAACCGGTACTGGAAAACAATGTGATCGTTGATAATGTTTCCGGTCTGAATGATACCCGTCGTACGCGCAGCAGCAGCGGTGGCGCGGTGTTATGCGCGCATGAAGCACGACCCGTTATACGAAATAACGTCATTGCCGGTAACCGCGCCATGGGTCGAAGCGACGCCGGTGGTATTTATATCGAGTACTATTCTTATCCCGTCATCGAAGGCAACTGGATTCTCGGTAATGTAGCCGAAGATGACGGCGGTGCCATTTATACCATGCGAAACGGGCAACCGCTGATCCGGGCGAATTTTGTTGCCGGTAACTGGACGACCGGCGGCGGCGTCGGCGGTTTGCGTATGAGCAAGGAAGGCCGCGCCCGCGTGGTCGAAAATATGATCGTGCATAACCAATCCGGCGGCGGCGTGCAATGTATCGATTCCTATATGGAGCTGGAAGATAATATCATCATGCACAACAAAGGCGGCGGCGCCCTGAGCTATATGCAGCATTTTCCCTATTTTTCATCATCAATCGTGCGTCGTAATATCATGCGCGAAAATGAGCGGGGGACGATCAATATCCGCCAGGATTATGGCCGCCCGCTCATCGTTGAGCTTAACAATATTCAGGGCGGATTCGAGGGGGAAGGCAATTACGACCGAAAACCGGAATTTATCGATGATGTCGTCAAGGGCATGGCCCTATCGGTGTCGTTCGATCCGGTCTCGTGTACAACCACGGCCGTCCTGAAAAAAGCCATGGATAAAAAAATGCAGCTGGCAGGCCGCGTGATGCGGCTGGGGAAGGAATGGAGTGTGATCAGGTCGGCTGATGATAAAAAAATCATCCTCTGGGGCGATCTGTCTGATGCGAGGGACGAGGGCCTTGAATTCGAAATAATTTCGCAATATCGGTTGCAGTGAGTTAAATTACCGATTCGGCGCCTTCAGGTTAATTAAGTAACCTGACGCCTGAAAAAAACCGATTTGCGCCTACAGCATAATTTAGTAATCCTGTGGGTGGTACATTATTAATTCTGTTCGCGGGGTAACACCGAATCTGGGAAATAAAGCGGGAAAAATCATTTATA
>JAFGSU010000055.1 GCA_016934435.1 Candidatus Zhuqueibacterota bacterium
ACAACCAATCCAGCGCTTGGGTCTTTTGCCAGAAAGAAGCAGCCTGGCCTTTTTCGTGCAATAGTGTAAACCCGCCAACAAGCCCCACAGAAGATGAAAATTTGTTTAAAAGCGTTTGTACCCACGTTGGCGAAACACGACAATCTGCATCAGTGAGAAAAATAATCTCTCCTTTGCTTTTTTCAATACCTGCCTGAACAGCGCCTGCTTTGCCGGGTAAGGCTTTTTCTTCTTTGTCTAAAAAATAATGCTGGATGTGGTTATACTTTTGGGCATATTTTTCAATGATTTTTCCCGACTGATCATCCGAGTGATCATTCATAATGATAATCTCTATTTTATTTTTTGGGTACGAGAGATTGATGAGGGAGTTCAAACAGGCGTCAATAGTTTCCCCTTCGTTTCGGGCGGCGACGATGATACTAATATGGGGTTGCCATCCGGCATGCCTGATTTTTCGCCCAAGTATGGTCCCTGTTAACAGGAAGAGAATAAAACCGCAATAGAGCCCAACCAATATGATCAGGAAAAAAATCACCAGCGGCCACCTTGTAATTGTTTGGTAAATCTCATCTCGACACAATTATTTCCTTCGCCAAACCGGATCAACAGTGGGATATTATCCGGGCTGCTGCCGAGAAGGATTGTTAAATTCCCACCTTTGGTTATTCTGTTAGTTAATAGGTCTGTTTTCCACGCCCGCTGGCCCGGTATCCCGACAGAGTAAAATTTGAATTCTATCCTTCTTTTCGCCTCTATTCCTGCAATGTTGATACCGTTGCCGGTCTGGATAGTTCCAACCGCCCGCCAGGGTTGGCTTTCAACGTCTAAATTGTAAACGACGGTGTCATCAGGTGCATATTCTAAACAACGGAGTTGATACAGCATACTGAAGAGGTTTTGGGTGCCGGTGAGAATTTCCCAGGAAGTTCCATCGCGTGTGGTAGCCTGATTAGCCCGATGATCATAGGTGATTTGCAAGTTTTGTGATATATTGCGTTGTTGAATAAGCTTGTTAAATCGTATCGGCCTTTCGCGGCTGGCATCCATCATGGTCTCATAAATGTTGTGAATGCGGAAGATAAGACTGGCAAATGATTTTGTATCGATGGCGGCCTGTATTCTCAGGGTATCTCTGCCATCTAAACGCAGGAATGCATTCGCGACCGGGAGGCCATGAAGATAGAGATCATAATACAGTTTTTCGCCGCAGAACCTTGCGATGCTGCAGGGCTTTGGTTGCTTTGCCAAACCTTGTCCATGACCGATAAAACTGCAAATCAATAAAAGGCAGGCAAAAAGATTCATTTTTTTGCCTCCTTTAGCATGCCGCGCAGCTGTTGTAATTTCTTAACGTTTTCGTAAGCGTTGCGTATGGAGCCGGGATGAGATAAAAGATATCGTTGGGTATAGCAAACCGTCCAGCATCCGCGGCAGTTTTTATATTGGCGGAGACGCTTTTGATATTCAGACCCGGTGAGGATTTCCTCAAGGGAATGATCATAAATATTTCCGATTGGCCCACCCCAGCACAGGTGTACATCGCCATTTTCCATGATCGTGGTGCGGGTGGTAAGAATCCGAGACGCGACAAAGGGGCAAGGCGTTGTTTTACCTGTACTCAAATACGGTTTGATGCCCATAATAAAAGTATTCAGGTTGAGAATATCCGGATTGTGATCCAGAATTTCAATAATCTCGTCTAAACGGGGGCCGGGTTTAACCATGAGCTCATCATCTATGCGAGTGGTCTCGGTGGAATGATGATAAAGCCCGATGGTAGCGCGCCAACCCAACTTTCTTACATGAGCAATTAATTCCGGTATTTGTTCAAGATTGAGATCGGTCATGACGATATTGGCATAGAGTAGAGATCGCGACGATCCTCGCATGTTGGAAATTATTTCCATATGACGCAATACCGTATCGGCAAAATTCGGTGCGCCGCGCAGCTGGTCACCAATATCCCCCAAGCCGTCGAGAGAGGTTTGAATGTTGATGTCGTTGGCCAGACAGACTTTTGCTACTTTACGGATGATTTTCGTATTATTATATAGACCGGTGACGAGCGTGGTTGCCAGTGAAAAGGTCTTTTTGGCTTCAATCAAAATCGGCTCCAGATCATTGACCAGAGTGGGCTCTCCACCGGAGATAAAGCCGACATGAGCGCCATATTGACGCAAACGTGCTGCAACGATTCGAAATCGGTTCAAATCCATGGATGGCGGATCGGTTGTACGTTCGTAAATCTGGCATTGACGACAGCGCTGCGTACACAGCCGCGTCAACCGAATTTCAGTGCTCGAGTTCAAGGGCTGATTTCGTAATAACCTTGCACCGCTTTTAAAAAGAGAATACATATTATTCATAGTCATACAGTTGCGGAATGCTTCCTTCCCTTCCAGCTAAAATTACCAAAAGTTCCCATTATTCCGATGAGCGATACATACGGAATTTGTATGATAAACCACAGAGGAAAATATTTCATTAAATCCGTACGGTTGAAACGGATCGAGCTGATCCCTGCGATCAATCCTTCACTAAGGGCTTTAAGTATAATGCAGAGGAATAGTATGATTGAAAAAGAAAATAGCAATGACAATACAATTGCGAATAATAAGACGACGTTGTAGAGATAAACAAGCAAAAGATATAAAAAAAATGGTATGTTCAAAAAAAGTTGAAAGGAACCATTGGAAGCCCAACGTTTACGTTGATTAATAAATTGACGGAGGGTGGGTTGAGCTTCACTGCTTGCAAAAGTCAGGGGATTATTTGCAAAAACGATATCGCAGGGTGTCCCGCGCCTGATAAGTTGTAAGAGGAGAACGTCATCGCCGGACGTTCGGTGCGCGATGCGTCTGTATCCATTCACACTTAAGAATGCATCACGGCGATAAGCTAAATTCTGCCCCGAAGCGGCTAAAGGCAATCCAAGGTTACAGCTTGCAGAAGCCACGCCCATGAGGGTGAGGAAATCGAAGGCCTGCAATCGTTCAATCAGGTTCTGTCGCTGGCCTCGCCGTCCAAATTGGGAAAAACCGATCACAAATCCCACCCGGGGAGTAAAATATCGCACCATGGCTTCAATCCATTTTGGGCCTACGCGACAGTCGGCATCGGTAGCCATAATTATTTCTCCGCTTGCATGCCGGACAGCTGTTTCGATGGCAAATTTTTTCGGGCTGAATTGATGCGGGCACTCGCCGATGGTGAGCAGCTTGACTTGCGGGTGTTTCGAGGCATACTCCAGTACAATTTTGCTCGTCCGGTCATCAGAGCCATCGTTGGCAATAATTATCTCATATAAATTTTTTGGGTAGCTCTGCCTAACAAGATCTTTTAAAATATAACCAATATGACGTTCCTCATTTCTCGCTGCAATGACAACGGATACGCGCAGACGTTGTTGATTGCGTGATTTGGCCGGCAAATATAAACCGATTATAAACAAAATGACCGTAAGAAAATAAAAGAGGCTTAAAATAAATGCTATGTGAATCAACACATTCAACCGTACATTCCTTGATTCATTTCTTAGGAGATAACCTAATGTTCCGGCTTCCATCTGATTTTTATAAAGGGACCTAAAGCGCCGAAGAACACAACATATGGTAAATGAGCCAGTGTCGCCAGAGGTAAAACATAAAGGTAACGACTGCGCGACATAGGCATGGCAAAAGCGCCGAGCAAGACAAGTTCGCTTGCTGCTTTTGTGAAGCAAAAGAAAAAAGGCCAGATAGTAAAATTAGAAAATAAAGCACAAAAAATAGAAATCATGATCAGGAGATTGTAAAGATAGACGAGCGAAAGTATCGAGCTCATTTTCCATCCATAATGCAGCCCTTTGGAGGCATGGCGCAATCGCTGAAGGATCAAGGGTTTTAGCTTTTGCGTGGATCGGGTCGGAACGACAGTGTTCGCATGAAAAGCGTAGGCGATTTTCCATTTGGTTTTATTAACGACTATTTTGAGAAACAAATCATCATCACCGGAGGCGAACTGCTTGATATCTTCAAAGCCGCCCACTTTATGAAAAATAGATTTTCGATAAGCCAGATTTCTGCCGCTGCAAGTAGCCGGCCGTCCCCAGCCGGCGCTGCCACCGGCTAAGGCAGCGAGGGACAAGGATTCGATAGCCTGGAATAGGGTAAGTAGCGAGCGGGGAGGCGGTATTTCGAGCGGCGAAAATCCAATGACCATTCCCACATTTGGACGAAAATACGAAACCATCCCGCTCACCCAGCTGCGCGCCGGGATGCAGTCGGCATCCGTGAAGAGCAGGATGTCTCCCTTCGCGCATCGTATGCCTTGCGCTAAGGCGTGCTTTTTAGCGGATATGACTTTCTCTCTTCCTTTGCTTTGCAGTATGGTTATACTTGGCGTCGTGACCCGCGCCGCGTATTCTGAAAGCAATGAAGCGGTCGAGTCCGTTGATGCGTCATCAACCATAATAATTTCATAGTCCCTATCAGGATAATCTTGATTTAAAAGGGACGGCATAAGGGCAGGAATATTTTTTTCTTCATTGCGTACAGCGACGATTATGGAAACCTTGAATTGGTTTCTTGGGTGAGGGGCGATCAGACGATCAAATCCCATTGCAAACAGGATCATCGCAAAGGCATAAAGGCCGGTCAGTATTGCGAGTATGATCAATAAGATGGTCATAGCATTAGAATTCTTATCTTACGAGTGGATAGAGTATCATTCGCATCGCTATTACAGAGCTGTTTATAAGGTGAAAATCGTGTCAATGGTTAACGATAAGGTTCGCTTTAAAAAATTGGGGGAAATGGTCCCTCTAATAATTGACGTGCAATTCAAACCGCGCGAGATGGTCCACTGATGATCGCGAGATATCATAATCCATATTGCGTGTATCGGAATAGGTATAGCTGATGGATATGAAGAGATCCCGTTTTAACTGATCCACCAGACGAACGCCGAGCAAGCGACGTTTTTCAACGGGGCCGGTCAGAAATTTTTTGCGTGTTCCTTCTTCCGGCCGTGCTTTTGTATTTGCATCTCCTGATCCCTGCCTTATGTATTCGAAAGCGAGTTCGCCGCGAAAGGATTTGCCCATTTGATAGTCCAGTTGTATCAAGTGAGAATCGGAATTGGGACCCAGCCAATGACCGATTACTTTATCATAATGTGTATAAATATTAATGGAATCATGATGTGCGTACACAAATGGTTCAATACGGGCATATTCCCAGCGAAGGTCGACATTTCGCAGTTTAAAAGGATCAGCCCAGTGACCGCCACAAAGGAACGCAAATTTATTGCCGAAATATCGTGTCAGACTCTTTGTCGAAGTCATATCGTCGATAAAATATTCTCCATAGAGTTTGAATCCTCGCAAGAGGGTACAGCTGATTTCGAAACTCATGGTGTTATTATCGCGATCTCCCAGATGATGTTCTGCAATATGGTAAGGCATTAAAGGATTCAGATAGGCGAATTCTGCATTGCGCCCTCCATAGACGACTGTTTCCGTCCCGGCGAGATATAAACCTGGAATAACCGTGATGTCGATGCGGTGAGCCGCCAGATATTTACTGCCCAGGCTGCTGCGCAGAAAAAGATGGTAGCTATTGAAAGAGAAACGGCGGAAATGGCTGGAAATGGAGATCATATCCGCCGGGGGGGCGTTTCGCGACAGACTTAATCCGCCGTGAAAACCGGGTCCCCATTCCACTTCATCGCGGCCGCATTTGAGCAGCAACCATGATTTGCCCACGGTTAAATAGGCTAAGGCACGGTCCCGATAAACATTGGGTCCGGAGATGACCACGGGAGAGCCTTTGGAAACATCAAAATTCTCACCTTGTGCACGGACCTCGGATTCACCACGTGTAATCGCATTGCGGGCGTCGAGGTAAAAATGGAGGGTGCCTCCCAAATTCCCCCTGATAATACCCCCCAACGTCGTTTCAGATAAGAGTTGCTGCGGCTGGTATTGATCCCCGCGATTGGACACGATGGCTTGTTTGCCATATAAATCTAAATATCCATAGCTTGCATCTTCTTGCCATTTTGCAGTGTGCTGTTCTCTCGAGGAGGGAAGATGGTTCGAAGAGGATATTTTTTCGATTTCATCCGTCAAGTCGCCCTTTATCTGCCTCAACAATTGAATGTCCGTTTTGGTTGCTCGTCCAGGTGATTGAGCGATCTTTTTATCAATTTCAATCAGGAGCTTAGCCATGGTGGCGCGCATGATGGGTCGATTCCTTAATTCATGACTGAAGAAGAGACCTTTAGCCTCCATACGGTCAAGGAATTGATACCCCCAATAATCCAGAGGCACATTTACTTTTTGTGCAAACGCGCCGCTGCAAGCGAGTGCCCACAGAACTGTAAAAGCGATGACATGACAACGCATTGATAGTACTCAACGTTAAATCGAGCAGAAAACAGATTATTAAGGAGGCGTGCCGAAATGATTGAAATGCAAAATTTCTATGCTGTTTGTTCGCATCAGCCGCCCCTATTATGCCCATCCAATATACCAAGAACATGCAAGATTTCAAAACCATTTTTCGCTGAAATAAAGCAAGGCAGCAGCCAAAGGCATCTGATGTTTTGTTCAGAGTGAACACTTTTGCCCCTGGTATGAGTCCGGACTAATGGATGGACAAAACACCTTTTTTGAATCGCCTATTTTTCCAGGTGAAGCGACCCATTAATCCCAAAAATCCGATTAGCGGCACATAGCAAAGGTGCAAAAGCTCAGCCATAAAGAAAATAAAACCATTGCAATGGCGTCTGACTAATTTTAAGCCACGGCGCAGCAGCATCCAGTCGGTGATGATCTTGATCAGTATCGAAATAAGAGGAATCCACCATGGTATCATACGTAAGAGTGCAAGAGGAACGGATGCCAGTAAAAGGATGTAATATGAAAATAGATAAAATTCGAGCAGACGCAAAGGCCATGAATAAGCCATGGTTTTCGAACTCCATCGGATTCGTTGCCGAAAAAAGTCGCGCCAGCAATCATTGGGAAGGGTGGTGATGATGGCACGGCTGTCCTGTAAGAACATGGTTTTTTTCGCGTTTCTTTGGTATAGTTTCTGTAAAAACAGATCATCGTCCCCTGATCCCAATTCTTGAATGTCTTTAAATCCTTCGACGACGAAAAACAAATCTCGGCGATATGAAAAATTGGCGCCATTGGCTAAAAAAGGCCTGCCGATCCCGATGGCGCCGGCGCCGACGAGTTGATACGCCAGCGCATCTAATGTTTCAATCCGGGTTAATAATTTATTGGATTCTAATGGTAATACCCATGAGGCGACGGCGCCGGTCTGTTCAGTATAGCATTCGACAAAAAGCTCTATCCAGTTGGGCGGTACGGCGCAATCGGCATCAGTAAACATTAGAATTTCACCCTGCGCCATGTTGATACCGGTTGCGATGGCTGCTTTTTTGGGGGAAGTCTGTGGTAATAAAGGAGGACTTGTTGCCATACGGATGTTTGAAAATTTTTGTGCACAGTCTTTTACAATCAGTTTTGTTCGGTCTTGCGAATGGTCATCCACCACAATCACTTCAAAATATTCGCGGGGATAGGTTTGCTTTAAAAGTGAGCCAAGGCAGTAGGCGATGTTTTGCTCTTCATTACGCGCGGCAACGATGACCGAAACTTTTTTGACATCTTCCGTAAGAGGATGAATGCGATTTTGTCTCAGGCCTTTATGAATATTGCAGTGAAACAGAATATAGAAGAAGGAAAAAACAGCGTAGATTGCAGCGGATAACAACATGATAAATCACTCACAATTTTATTTGTTGAAGAGCTCCGGTTTTTAATAACAGAAAAGCGCCAAGGATCGCGGGTAACAGGATATTTATTGCAAACAGAAGCATCGAAGCATCAAAGGCTGCAGCATCGGGTACACCCAGTTGCCCCAAGAAGAAGATGGCCGCACTTTCGCGAACACCTAAATCACCAATTGAGATCGGCAACATCGTTTTCACCCACATAATGGCTGTAATGGCGGCAATGCCGGCTATGAGGGGAACGGGATGGATAGAGATGACCAGAAAATAAAACTGCAGGGTATAGGTGGTTACCTGAGCGAATGCCAGACATGCCAATTTCGAAGAAACAGAGGTTGAAAGCAATTCCAGACTCAGGAGTATTTGTCGCCATCTGGGGTGGTTTTTCCACAGTGCCTGCTTGCGCAGCAAAACGGAAGAGAAGAGCTGGGGTGACAGCAGGAGAATAAAGAATAACACCAGAAAGGCCAGAGCCGAAAACAATAAGGGAATCCAGATAAAAGCCGGCGTATTTTGATGCAGGAATGGCGTGATCCCGATGAGCCCCAGGGCAAACAACACCATTAGTGCGAAAAGTTTGTCCAACAGGGTTAAGCCGATCAGGCGGGCCCACTGGGTGGCGGGGATAAAAAATGAGCGGCCAAATTCACCGAGACGACCGGGCGTGATAAATCCCAGGGTGATGCCACAGAATAAGGAGGATAAAATGTCCTTATCTTTGGCCTCCGGATGTGCTAATCGCACCAATATCCGCCAGCGGCTGAACTGAAAAAATATATTTAAGGGCAGGAGCAGCAACGAAAGGATAATATAGAAAGCTCTAACATGGCGTAGCGCCTGATAAATTTCATTCGGATCGATTCTGTAAACCAGAACGGTAACTAAAACGACCGCAATGATAATTTTTATGCCAATGAGTGTTTTAGGAGAAATAGATCTTAATCCCATCTGTGCAATTCCCGCATATAGTAGGTCTTGAATGAAAAAAAGCTTTCCTGAATTTTTGATACGCTTTGTTCTTCCATATATACTTGAGAGGATCGGGATATGATCCGAGTATATAGTGGTCGTTGCGATCAAAACAACAGGGTACAATGGAACCATTCCAATGGACAACAGCTGAATACCAGCATCTTTTGCAAAGCCCACGGTTTCTGCCTTTGCGCAACAATTGTCCGTTTTCTATACGATATCGCCGGTATTTTTTGTTATCCGGCAAAAATACTGCGGCATCTTCCACCGAGGAAACATAGGCCGATTTGATCAGAGTCCGATCCACGCCCCATTTCAGTGCCATGGTCCTGAGACGCGCTAAATCCGATTCATTATGGCGCATGACGATGAATTGTATCGCGATACGCGGTGTTCGTGTTTTTAATGCACGGCGGACGGATCGTACATTCCGTATACCCTGCACCACTTTTGCTAAATTGCCTCCTTTTCGATAATGTTGATAGGTCGTTTCATCCAATCCGTCAACCGAAATAATCAATTCGTCCAATTTACTTTGCACCAGTGACTCGACCAATGTCATATCCGTCAGTCGCATTCCGTTGGTGCTGCAAACGACATAGAGATGATTGTTTTTGGCCAACCGTACCAGCTCGCAATACTGCGGATGTAAAAGCGGTTCTCCCTGATCATACAGTAATAGATAGATCAGGTTGTTTTTACATTCTTGCAGAATACACTCAAAATCGCCGACACACAAATAACCGCGCGGTCGCTTCGAACGATTGGAACCGGTATCACACTGGGGGCAATGAAGGTTGCAATGATTGGTTGGTTCGATGGTGAGGACGAACGGAAACCCCCAAACCAGCGGTTTACGAAGAAGGACGGAGAGATACAGCGATGCAATCGCCGATATTGCGTTATGGATACGTGGTAAGGACAAAGTCTGAATAAATGCAGGTAAATATGGCAGTATCATATTTTTTGTCCAAGAATAAACAAGGTAGGCTGAAAAAATCGATTCATATGATTATCATTATCAGAGATCAGGCGGGGGAGCCATCTTTCCCCATTGATTTTTTTCAGCTTTTTGAATAACCACAGATGCCAGGGTTTGTTCCACAGCGATTCGGGCGTTTGCAGAGCCAGGCGAACAACCGTTCGGTTTATCAGGCGCCAGGAAAAGCCGGCGGATTGCAGCATGATCCCCAGACGGTGTAAGGAATATAGCTGCGGAAAGTCCGGTTTTTCAGGTTTATGCCATCCCAAATAATTTGCGATGATTTTTTTTACTGATTTTCGAGGCAAGAGAGCCACGATGGGTAAACCATAATGAGGATCGCAGATCACGTTGAAAGGTGAAATGCGATTCGGCGTGGCAATGCATAACAAACCCTGCGGCCTTAGTAATTTGTACAGCTGTTTCAGTATTGTTTCCGGGGACGCCAGATGTTCCAGAACATCCCAGAGAACAATAGCATGATATGCGTCTGTCTGTTCCATTTTCTCAATCGGTATGGTTTGGATGTTCAATGTCAGATGGATTTGGTCTATTTTCTCCTGCAACAGATGCATGCGTTGTGAATCCAAATCGATGGCGGTTACATCTGCACCCGCTTTCGCCAGCGCAATAGCTGTGCCGCCTTTGCCGCAACCGACGTCCAAAATGGATTTGCCGTCCAGGGGAATCTGTCCAATGAGCAGATCACAAATCATTTGCCCGCGGGAAGCGGCATAGCGATCATAATTATGCCACATGATTTCATGGTGGTTTTTATTCATCAACCTGCTCTTAATTATTGTCTTTCCATGAAAATTTTTCTCCGAGCGCTGCCGGCAAACTGATACCATGATAAAACGGATAAAACAATTGCCAAACCAGGAAGGCGGACCATTTTATATTCCGGTGCAATAATTTTGCCAATCTGGATATGCAAAGCCAATCGATTAACACTTTTATTAAAAGAATCCACAGTACGGAGACGTGGGTTTTTAAAATAAAAAATGTAAAAAGCCAGACGCCCAAATTGCCGCCGTGTAAAAGAATATAGCCTATTTTTTGTTTGAGCGGATAGTATTTGCCCGCTGAAATATGGCGTTTTTTTTGATTGATAAAATCCTTCCAATTCGTTGGTCCAACGGCCGGAACCTGAGAGTTAGGAGAAAATGAATATTTAATTTTTCCTTGTTTAGAGCGAACCGCTGCCTGCAAGATAGCATCATCGTCACCAGCTGAAGAATCGGGCAGGACGTCGTACCCGCCTAACTGCGTGATGAGCGGACGCCGATAAGATAGGTTACGTCCGGCGCAAGTCGTACCCATACCCCAACCGATGGTACCCGCAGCGATGTAGGCATCCGCTATACCCACTATGGTCAACATGTCATGCCAAAAAGACTTATGCTCTAGCTGAAGGGGTGAAAATCCTACCACTAAAAGGGTATCAGGCTCAAAGTACTCAACCATGCTTTCGACCCAGGTGTCGGGTGGACGACAATCGGCATCAGTAAACAGTAATATATCTCCCCTTGCCTGCTCATAAGCCGTGGCAATCGATCCTTTTTTTCGATTTCGCCATTTAGAGATCAATCGGTTATCCAGCGCTTTCCATCGTCTGTTTTTGGAGGTAAAGGCGACTATGAGACGTCGTGTTGCGTCAATCGAACGATCGTCTACAATTAATACCTCCATTGGACCGCGATACTGTTGTCGCTGCAAGGCTTCAAGACAAGCCGCAATATTTTTTTCTTCATTTCGTGCGACAACAATGACCGATACCGAGGTAAGGCGATTCGATTTTTTTCGAGCATGATGATAGGCCCGTTTTACTCCAGTCAGTAAAAATAGCATGATAGCAGAATAGACGAGAAAGAGCGTCAGGTCAATCCATATAAAAACCATGCCTTTTCTCCCGACTTGTGCTTTAAAAAGTTCTCTGCCAACCAGCGAACAGAAAGGATATATAGCTATCAATAGGATTGATATTTTTTATCATTGTATTGAATGCGAAAGCAATACAACTGATCGTTTAGTCCTTTGATGATCGGACCAAATTTATGCAAAATATTCAAATTTGCTCAAACAAGCAAGGTATTTATCCAATGGGATTACATATCCCAATACGGTTTTGCCAGCACAATGAACAGGTGTTACCGGCAGAATAATCCGCTGACCTGCAGACGCCGAATTGATGGTTATATTTGAAGTTACA
The DNA here is from genome assembly GCA_016934435.1 of Candidatus Zhuqueibacterota bacterium. Taxonomy (GTDB): domain Bacteria; phylum Zhuqueibacterota; class Zhuqueibacteria; order Residuimicrobiales; family Residuimicrobiaceae; genus JAFGSU01. Next base: position 11,955 of record JAFGSU010000055.1, read on the forward strand.
ACACTTGAGCTGAAAAAAGATTGACTGGGGCAACAGTTTTTTGTATTTTGTAAAAAATTCAATAGATTGGTATCAGGAGAGAATGTATGCCATTGAAAGAAGATAAATTAGCAAGATACCTGAAATTGGCTATCTGGTTTCTCGCAGCGCTGGCGTTGATCGTTGTCGCGGCATCCGGCATAAAATACACCTACAATAAACGTTACATTCGCAAGATTGCAGAACTGGAGGAAGTAATTAAAGGGATGCGAGCGACCATGAATGTCGAGAGCTTGCGGCAATTTAATATTCATCGTATTATTGCGATCATTGATCAATATAATCGTATGATGCCGACGTCGCTCAAATACGAAATTGCGCAAGAAATTTATGATGCGAGTCTTCGTTTTAACAACCTGGATGTGGATTTGATTTGCGCGTATATCACACGAGAAACCAACGGGACCTGGAATCCGGAGATGGTTTCCGGTTATGGTGCCATGGGTCTGATGCAAATCATGCCTACGGTGGGGGTCTATATTGCCGGCATGGAAAATTTAACCTGGATTTCACCTGATGAAATTTTACTGAATCCTGTCTATAATATTCGCATTGGAGCGCGTCATCTTGCTACGTTGATCGATGCATATGATGTGGATGGCGCCATTGCCGCCTGGCATCTTGGCGACCGCCCTGCCGCTATCTGGATAAAGAGTGGACGCCGAAGCGGCATTTTGCCGAAGGATACCATGAATTTCATTGCGGAGTTATTGCGACAATATGAACAGATGAAAGGATTTAGAATGTAGCCGGGAAGCCCGGCAATTTAATATTGACAGGATCGTTAGGATGTATACGGCATGCTCGGGAAATATTATTCGCTGGCTTTCCGTAGTAAGAAACTAAATCGGGATCCCTGGTCGAGCTGGCTTTGAACCTTAATCTGACTGCCATGCGCTTCAATAATATGTTTCACGATAGCCAGGCCCAATCCTGTGCCGCCGACGGCCCGAGAGCGCTCTTTATCTACACGATAAAAACGTTCAAAAATGCGCGGTATATGCTGTTCAGGAATACCGCGACCACTATCCTTGACGTAAATCTCGATTTCTTGAGCAGATTCTACATAACCAATTTCAACCTGCCCATTCGGCACATTATATTTGATGGCATTTTCGATTAAATTCAACATCACCTGAGTGATCCGATCCACATCTCCCATGGCTTTTACTCTATGGGGTTGTTTGCTGTTGGCAAAGCTGATCGTAACGTGATAATCTCGGGCTTTGTTTTGCAATTCCTCTGTCTGTTTAGCAAGCAAGTAATGAACATCGAAAGGCCTAAAGATCATTTTCATTTCACCCGATTCAATGCGGGAAATGTCGATCAAATCCGTCAGAAGATTATTGAGTCGACCGGCTTGTTGATAGGCTTTAGTGATAAACTCCTTTTGTCGTTGCGGATCGTGGAAGGTGTTATTGAGCAAGGTTTCCAGATAGCCTTGCAAGGTAAAAATGGGAGTGCGCAGCTCATGGGAGACATTGCCCAGGAATTGACTGCGCACTTGTTCCAGCTTGCGCAATTTGACTAAATCTTCTCGCAGCTTGCTGAGCATCTGATTGAGCAAATCCGCCAATTGACCAATTTCATCGCGACTATGATGTTGAAAATTGGCTTGCAGATCGCCCCGTTTTACTTTTTCAGCCACTGCAGCCAGTTTCTGGATAGGATATGCCAGACGGCCGGTCAGCCATAAACTCAATATTCCAATGAGTACCAGTCCGATAGTATTGGCGATGAATATTTTTATTCGCAGGTCGCAAAATTGCTGATCAATGATTGAAAGCGGATAGGCAATGCGAATATAACAAACCTGTTCGTTTGTAGATGGGGACATACCATCTTGAAGAATGCGCTTTGCTACGTAATGAAAAGGTTCATCCAGCGTTGCACTCAGCCTTTGCCTGGTGCCAAATTCTTCATTTATGGCTTGCTGGATTTCAGGGCGATCCAGATGATTGTCCATATAGCGCAAGGAATCCATGCTTACGTTTGAATCAAAATAAACGACACCAATGGAATCAATTAGTGTTAGGCGATAACCGGCAGCATGCGCAAAGTTGGTCAGGTCCTGGTAGGCATCGGATTGCGAGACGTTTTCAATGACAGAATGATTTAGCATGTATTGTACTTGTGCCAGCTGGGTTTGGATATATCCTGTCAACCGAGTGTGGAAATACCGTTGCATAAGTAAAATGGTAAAAAAACTTCCAACCACTACGACGACGGTAATGAGACCGAGATGAATAGCGGTGAGTTTATATCTCAGGGATATTTTAATCATTGCGCATCTCGGCGATGAAACGATAGCCAACGCCTTTTATGGTTTCGATGTGGTGCATATATTTTTCGCCCAATTTTTCACGGATTTTACGGATATGGACGTCGATGGTGCGATCGATGACGACGACATCTTCTCCCCATACATGATCTAAAAGAAATTCCCTTTTCACCACACGGCCGGGGCGTTGAGCCAGGAAGAGCAATATTTCAAATTCTTTCTTGGTAAATGTGACGGGCTGCCCTTGTACGATGACGCTATAGCTGTCGGGGTCTATAATGACATCGCCAAAATCGATTTTTTGCGCCGGTTGATCATTCGATGTGCTCGATTTACGCAAGGCCAGCTTTACGCGGGCTAAAAGTTTTCGCATGCTAATGGGTTTTACAATATAATCATCTGCGCCCAACTCCAGACCCACCACCTCATCAATTTCACTATCTTTGGCCGTGAGAAATATAACCGGCAGATGTTGGGTGACTGAGTCGCGGCGCAGTTCTCGTATCACTTCCCATCCGTCCTTGCCGGGCAACATTACATCGAGAATGATGAGGTCCGGTCGATACCGTCTGGCCGATTTCAGCGCGGTTTCACCCTCGGCTGCGGTGTAGACCTGATATCCCTCGGACTCTAAATTAAATCTTAATAGATCCAGGATATCTTGCTCATCATCGACAACGAGTATGGTTTTCGACATATGGTATACCGGATTAGTTATTGAATGTGCAAAAAGCTCCATTTTTTAAAGATACTCCCAATTTTATTAAATCTCAAGTAGTTTTTAATGATTTATCAATATTGCATACCGTTTTTATTCACCAGTTAAGCCATGAAAACCGCAACCAATTATAGCTGGCAGGCGATTAATAAGAAGCTAATTAATCGGTATGAAAAAGTAATCGGCGGTGCAGCGCTTCATTAAATATATTCCTGCCTGTGTTCTTTTCGCTCCCAGTCGCTCGATGTCCCTAGGAATGATTGCACATCATTCCCTCACCTTAAATCTATCGTTGTTACATTTTTAACAAAATATTTGTTACTATATAAAAAATTTCTTACTTTTTAATGATTGTTCGATACGGCACCACCTTTGCTGTTATAAATGCTACGAGCGGATCAGATGCCTTATTCATATTGGCGCAAGACGCGCACACAAATCCCAGCGCGGAATAGCATAAGTAGTATTTGCGATAGGGGATACGCTACATTTTTTTTAATCTGTCAACAGGGACAATCTAACGATGAAAGAACTTGATGTTCGCGCTTTGATCGAGGCAAAAAACCCGGAATTCTTCGAAAAGAATCCGAGATTTTTAACCAGATTGCTGGTCAAAATGATAGAAAAAACGGTTCGTGCTCGCGAGATTAACGATTTTTTAAAACAGCACGGCCAGGTAAGAGGCATTGCTTTTATTGATGAGTTGTTTGAAATCCTCGATTTTTCCTATATCGTTTCTCACAAAGATATTCATAAGATACCCGCAGAAGGGCGGGTTATTCTGGTGGCAAATCATCCACTTGGAGCCCTGGATGGATTGTCGCTCCTCAAGGCGGTAAGTGAGATAAGAAAGGACGTAAAAATTATCGCCAACGATGTTTTGATGAACCTCGAGAATCTTTCAGATTATTTTTTGCCATATGATGTATTTTCCCGCAAGATGCAGAAGGTTCAGGTGCAGCGTATTGGCCAGGTTTTACAGGAAGACCAGGCGGTGATCTTTTTTGCTGCGGCCGAAGTTTCGCGGTTGAGTTTTAAGGGTGTCAGGGATCCGGGCTGGTTGAACGGGCCGGTATTTTTTGCCAAAAAGTATAAAGTCCCGATCCTGCCGGTATTTTTCAAGGCCAAAAACAGCATGTTGTTTTATTTCATTTCTCTATTCAGTAAAAAGGTATCGATGTTTCTTCTGCCGCGTGAAGTTTTCAAGAAAAACGGTAAAACTATACGAATGATTATCGGTGATCCCATCCCGGGTGTGGTTTTCAGCTCCAGTTTCATCAATACCAAGATGGCAACCAAATTGCTCAAACGTCATACCTATTTGATCGGTAGACGTAAAGCCGGCGTTTTTAAAACGGAAAAAACCATCATCCATCCACTCAACCGAAAAATTATTAAAACAGAATTACAGCACTCGCTGCTGCTGGGTGAGACCAGCGATAAGAAGAAAATTTTCCTGGTCCAATATAACCAGGCCACCAATGTGTTACATGAGATCGCCCGATTGCGGGAATTGACCTTTCGCAGCGTGGGAGAAGGCACGGGACTGAAACTCGACCTGGATAAATTTGACCGTTACTATCAGCATATTGTACTGTGGGATGAGGAGGAGCTGGAAATCATCGGCTCATACCGAATCGGCAATTGTAAGGAAATTATTGCCGAACACGGCATCACGGGTCTTTATACTTCTACCCTGTTCAAATACCAGGAAAAAGCCCACCCCATTCTGGAAAGAGCGCTCGAACTCGGCCGCAGCTTTGTTCAAATCAAATACTGGAAGAGTAACGCCCTTGATTATCTCTGGCAGGGGATAGGAGCCTATGTCGCCAAAAACACGGATATAAAACACTTGATCGGGCCGGTAAGCATCAGCAATACCTATACGGAAGAAGCGAAAAATCTTTTGGTTTATTATTATAAAAAGTGGTATCCCGGCGACACTTCACTTGCACCTCATATTAGTCCATATATTATTTCAGGAAAGCATGAGGAACAATTGAAACAGCTGTTTGATGGCGCCGATATACGACAAGACATGAGAAAGCTGAAAGAATTTTTACGCGTACTTGGTTTCTCGATACCCATATTATATAAACAATATTCGGAATTGTGTGAGCCGGGAGGTGTGCAATTTATTGATTTCGGCATTGACAAGGATTTTGGCGATTGTATTGACGGGTTAATATTGGTAAATCTGGATTATTTAAAAGAAAGTAAACGCAAACGCTACATCACCGTGAATCTGCCCGTTCCATCATCGGAAACAGAAGATGAGAAGACGCTGTCCGACAAATAACTTGTTCAAGCATACAATTTGTATTGACAATCATTGTGCTAATTTTTATCTTTATGAGTGAGGGATTTATAATTTCTATTTATCACAGGGATAGATTGTTGCGGAAACATCCACTCCATATCTTGCTTTTATTGCTTCTCTATTTAACATTTCCTCTCGAAGCACAAAAGATCGGCCACCAATCGGAACGGCGGAACACCTCCCGTCTTTTAAAACCAACAGTGGACGATTACTGGCATTTTCATAATGTCGGCAACCTCGGATTAACGGTGACCAATTATGGCGTCATAGGGGAGGGGTATAATAATCCGGATCAGCCCTCCTGTATGTATAAATTGCAGGCGGATAACGAGCGCGAACAAATCGAGCACATGTCGTTCGGCGGATTGTGGGTCGGCGGACGGGGCGGCTTTGACGGCGGCATTCATGTCTCCACCGCTATTGTCGATGATGTTTTTGAGGCGGGCGAAGAAGGATTTGAATTTACCAACTCCAGCGCCGCCAACGACACGATCCGTATTCGCTCGACCATCGTCACCTCACCCTACTTTTCACCCGATGCCGTTTCGCATCAGGATTTTCTTGCTGATTTCACCGATATGAATACACGCGTACCCGGCACCGAATTTGAAATACCAAACCATACACCCCTTGGGCTCAATATTCATCTGGAATCCTACGCCTGGAACTATTCCTATACCGATGCTTTTGTCATTCTCAATTACACCATTACCAATATGTCGCCCTATCCTGTTGAAGGCCTCTATGCCGGTTTATGGACGGATGCGTCTGTCGGCAATATGAACTATACCAGTATTTATGAACCCGGCGGTGGTTGGAGCTGGTACGACAATTTGGCCGGATTTGATCAGGCTTATAAAATGGGATATCAGTATGATGTGGACGGGGACGACGGCTTTGCCGAGAGCTATTTTGCCATTCGTTATCTCGGTTCATCCGGGCGTCAGGATTTGGTGTCGGTCAATTATGATCAATGGCGCTGGAATACCTCCTCGGCCCTGGATTTTCCCGAGTACGTCATGCCCCTGGATGACGCCGGCAGATATGACGTCATGCAGGGCCGGCATACTGGCATGTATTACAATGCTCCGACAGCCGGCGGCATCCCCACGGATCCGGCCAATCAGGGCAGCTGGATGGTGATATTGATGGCCGGTCCGCTGGCTGATTTGCAGCCCGGCCAATCAGTCAACGTCGTCTATGCCATTGTCTGTGGCCTGTGGGCCACAAAGGAAGAATCCGACACACCCGCGCGGCGCGCAAACCTGCGCCTCAATTCCGATTGGGCGCAAATTGCTTATAATGGCGAGGACGTAGATGGCGACGGCAAACTTGATCCCAATGAAGACATGAACGATAACGGCATTTTAGATCCCGGTGAGGATGATTATAAGCTAGAACTGGATTTAAATGGCAACGGCCGCTGGGATGTGGGCGAGGCCGTGTTCGGCGATGGGGATGGCCATCTGGATATCGAAGAGGATGTCTACGCCAACGTCCTTAAAGGAATTCAAGCCGGTAATGGCATAATCGACCGCTATATTTTGCCCAGTCCGCCGCCGTCGCCCAATTTGCTGGTGGTCCCGGGTGAGGGTGAAGTCTCTTTATACTGGGATGATGTTCCGGAGTCATCCGAAGATCCCATCACGCGTGAACTGGATTTCGAAGGGTATCGAATTTACAGCGCGCCCAAGACTGCATTCTCGGATGAAGATCAGACGCTCTTGGCTCAATTCGACAAGGTTAACAATCTCGGTTATGATACCGGATTCGAGCTGATACGGATTGATACCGTAATTGATGGCAGTGCATATACATACAGGTTTACCAATAAAAATTTGCTCAGCGGCTGGCCGGGTCAGTACTGGTTTGCCGTCACGGCATTCGACCAGGGCAACCCCAAGAACCGTCTCCCCAGTCTGGAGAGCTCGATACTTGAGAATAAGACCTATGCCATCCCGGGGTCGCGTCCAAAGCCTTTATCTTCCCAGCTGCCGGTAGGCGTTTTCCCCAATCCCTATCGCGGCCAGGCTATCTGGGACGGGGATGGCGATCGAGAACAGATGCTGTGGTTTTTCAATCTTCCCGCGCGCGCAAAAATACGAATTTTTACAATGGCCGGCGACCTGGTCGATGAATTTGAACACAATGCACAAACTTACCGCGGTGAGGATGTACAGTTAATGACGCAAAAAATGGTCGGGAGTAACACCGTTCTACCGGGAGGCATGCACGCCTGGGATCTCATCTCCGCTTATGATCAGGCCATCGCGACAGGTTTGTATTTATTCAGCGTAGAGGATCTGGATAGCGGTAGCATACAAACTGGTAAATTCGTCGTCATCAAATAATATAACAAAATAAGGAGGCTCTATGAAAAAGTTGGTACTGATTGTGTCGATTATGCTTATTGCGGGAGTCCTGTGGGCACAAATTACACCCATCAAGGATATTCAAAATACCACACTTCCTTCGGGAGATTCGCCGCTCAACGGTCAGGTCGTGACCATTTCCGGCATTATTACGGCCGAGACCTATGCATTCGGCAGCAAGTACTATTTCATCCAAGATGCCAATGAACCGTGGTCTGGCGTCAAAGTCTATGATTCGAAAAACTTTGCCGCCCAGGGCGACAAGGTGACGCTCACCGGCACGGTGTCGGAATACAAAGGGTGCACCCAGGTTCAGAACATCACCAATTTTACCATTGATTCGACCGGTATCACCAGGATTGTGCCGGCACAGGTCACAACCGGTGAAATCGCCACCGGTGGCACCATGGCCGAAGCCTATGAAGGTTGTCTGGTGCAGGTGCAGAACCTTACTATCACTGATCCGGACCTGGGATATGGAGAGTGGATGGTGGATGACGGCTCGGGCGGCTGCCGGGTGGATGATGCGGCAAAATATTATTTCAATCAGAAGAATTATGCCACCGTGAAATCAATAACCGGTGTTCTTGAATACGCTTTCAATGACACCAAGATATTGCCGCGGCTGGCGAATGATATCATTGAAGACAGTCCCTACACTCGAATTCAACGCATTCAGCAGGTCCGCTACAGCGACTTGTTGAAAGCGCCGCTGGATACCAGATCGGATATGAGCTATATGCTCAATGATACTGTAGCCGTTCGAGGTATCGTCACCATGCCCACCGGGTTGAGCTATGCCGGACCCGGGATTAAATTTATCTTTGCCGAGCCGGAAGGAGGACCCTGGTCGGCAATTCTGTCTTACAATCAGGATTCCACTGCTTATCCGGCGCTCTTTGAAGGGGATGAAATTGAAATGACCGGTTACATATTCGAATTCACCAGGACGCCATCCAATATGACCGAAATGTTTATTACCAGTCCGATTAATATTTTAAATGCAGGACTCTCTTTACCGAAGACGGATTCAGTCTCCACCGGGGATTTACGTATGCCAACAACCGCTGAACAGTGGGGCAATGTGTTCGTAAAAGTAGGAAAGGCAACGGTGAAAGACAACAATCTGCAATATGAATTGTTTTCTGTGGATGATGGTACCGGCTCTGTTCTGGTTGACGATGATTCGGATAGTCTGTACAGCAAATATACCGAACCGCCTCCGGGGGTTGATCCTTTACCGCTTCCGCCTGTAGGTACCGTTGCCGAGTCCATTCGTGGCTGGGTTTATCATCATTATGGCTATTATGCCGATTCAACAACTTACAAGCTGGAACCGCTATACCTTTCTGATATCGTCTGGGGCACCAGCCCGCCTGTTATCAAAAACACCATGCGCGATCCGGCCATCGTGAAATCGGGCGAACCTGTAACTGTCAGTACGACGGTCGAAACCAATTTCACCTTGACGACGGTGAAGCTCTTTTATAAAGTCGATCAGGGCGCTTATAATGAATTGGAAATGACCAGTTCGAGCCCAAACTATCAAGCCGTGATACCGGCGCAGGCGAACGGCCATTTTGTGAGCTATTACATAGAGGCGGTGGACGAACAAGGACAGAAAGCCACCGATCCGCCGGACGTCAATAATGCCAACTACTGCTATCCGGTGAAAGATGACGATCTCACCATCGCCGACATTCAGTACACCCCATGGGCCGGCGGGGATAGTCCTTTCCAGGGATATAAGGTTGCGGTTACGGGTGTGGTCACGGTGGATACCACCTTTGCCGATCCGGCAAAATATGGCGCCTATGCCATTCAGGACGCTGACGGCATGTGGAACGGCATCTATATTTTCGGTGCCATGCCGGCGTTGTCTCGCGGTGACGAAGTCAAAGTGTTCGGAAAAGTCGAAGATCATAATGCGGCGTATCTCTATAAATGGGAGGGGAACACCCAGATTATTGCCGACAGCATCAAAATACTGAGTAGCGGCAAACCATTGCCGGCAATCGCAACAGTGAAAACCGGCGATCTCAAAAACATGACGGCCTCCGCTGAATCTTATGAGGGCGTTCTGGTGCGGGTGGAAAACTTTACTCTTACCAGGGTCAACAGCTTTGATGTATCTATCGATGACGGCAGCGGCGAATGTTTGCTGGATGCCGACGGCTTTGTTGGCCGGGATCAGGATGCCAATCCCTATTTCCATGTTAATCGAGACGGCGCTTTCTGGATCCTTGCCGGCGATACGATCCGAGTCGGCATGCAGGTGTCCTACGCGCAAGGTGTTTTTCTCTTCAGCTTCGGCACCCACAAAATTGAGATTCGTGATTTGCAGGATATAGGCACTATCACCGGCGTGGAAAATGCTGTGGTCGCGCCACCGCTGCAATTTGCCCTGGAGCAAAATTATCCCAATCCGTTCAATCCGGAAACGCGTATTTACTTCCAGCTGCCCAGAGCGCAGGAGATCAAGCTCATTATCTACAACATGCGCGGTCAGCAGGTTCGTACGCTGGTCGATGAGCGCCGGCATGCAGGTCAGCATGTGGTTAATTGGGATGGGCGCAATAATAGCGGCCAGCGTGTGCCCTCAGGATTATATATTTATCGGATTGTCACCGATGGATTTATCGCGCACAAGAAGATGTTGCTGGTCAAGTGAGTCATACGGAGCGTGGACATTCCTGTCCGCGGCTTGATCTCTGATGGATTTTCCAGAGCGCAGTGGTCAAATAACCTGAAAGAAAATATGGACAAGTCAAAACGAGGGTGTCTCAAAACTAATAAAGATAAATAGTTGTGGGGTCCACCTTATAAGTGGGCTCCACATAATCACAATGGAAATTAAATTTTACCCTCGCCCGCTTGCGGGAGTGGGGATGGGAAGTTCAATATTTTATCGACCTGGACAACCTCGTTAACAAATTCTTCACCGCTTTCGGGGTTGATTCCCCGGAAAATGAATGAATGCCATGAACAGAAGAAAATATAGAATTGTCACACTGCTGATGCTGACAATGGTTTCCGGCTGTGGATTGAAAGATCCTTTCGGCGATAATCGCACATCCAAACCGCTGGGCAACCAGCCGCCGGAAACGCACCTGTTTTTGTTCGTCGACGAACGCCAGGTAACTGTCAGCGACACCCTGCCCGACGGCCAGGTCGTGATCAACGTCTATACCGTAGGCCTGGATACGACGCCCAGTCGCCAGATTCTGCATTGGTGGGGCGATGATGCAGACGGGGAGGTTGTGGGATACTATTATCAGTGGGATTATCAATTCGAACCGACGTATACGACACTTGAGTATGACACTTTTTACGTGCCCATTCGCAGCCGCTATGATGAATTTACCTTCAAAGTATGGGCCGTGGATGATAAAGGGCTTCAGGATCCGAGTCCGGCGGAACTGCGATTCCCGGTATTCAATACACCGCCCACCATTCAATTTCGGTTAAATTCAAATCCGCGTATCACCGGAAATCCCGAGGTGACCAATTATACATTCCCGACGAGAACGTTTATCTGGGAGGCAGCGGATGACGACGGCAGGGAAACCATTACGGCTATTTATTATGCGCTGGATGACACTTCCAACTGGACACAGCTAACTGGAACTGAGGATCAAATTACTCTAAGGAATCTGGAGCCCGGAGAGCATACATTTTTTGTCAAAGCACAGGATGTTTCGGGC
>JAFGSU010000548.1 GCA_016934435.1 Candidatus Zhuqueibacterota bacterium
GACTGTCATTGCGAGTGGAGGAACAGTGTATTTATAAGAACAGTATATGCCGTGAAACGAAGCAATCCCCGCCATGTCCAAGAAGCGCATGAGGTGAGCCGGATATGGCACTCTATCCGCTGTGGAGCGCGGTGATCCCCGGTAAAAGAGCACCTCCTAATTAGTCCCCTTATGGCGGGGATTGCTTCGTTCCAATCAGCAATGCATGAGTGAGTAAACGACCCTTAGCCGATTTATTTTTCAAAAGTCACTCCAAACCAAATTCTATGAAAAATAGCGATATAGGCCTGCAAAAGCGCGTACTATCTGTATCTTTCCGCAAATGCCTCATTTGAGAGCGATTTGACTTTTAATTGCTTCGGCGATGATGCGCACGCCGGCGTCGATTTGATTTTCCGGCGTATGGGAGAACGATAATCGCAGACAGTTATTGCGGACGCCGTGCGGATCGAACGTTTTGCCGCTGACGAACACGGCGCCGCCGGTAATGGCTTTCTTCAATATTTCGGTGGCGTCCATTTTTTGCGGCAATTGCACCCAGATGTAAAATCCGCCTCTGGGCATATTCCATCGTACGCCCTCGGGCATACAGGTTTGCAGGGCACGCAGCATGATGCCGGCGCGGCGGGCGTACGCCTGCCGGAGTCTGCTCAGATAGGGCCCCAATTTACCGCTGCGTAAAAACTTATCCGCAAGCACCTGGTTAAAGGTAGCGGTGCATGCATCGAAGGATTGTTTGGCCAGCTCGCATTTATCATAAATCTCTTGCGCTGTTAGCAGCCAACCCAGGCGCATGCCGGGCCCGAAGATTTTGGAAAAGGATCCGATATAGCAGATTGGGGCCGGTTCGTCGGCCGTCGCTTTCATCGGCATGGTGAGGGGCAAGTCTTTTTCATCGAAATAGAGCTCGCCGTAGGGATCGTCTTCAAGAAGAACTAAATTTTTACCGTGCAGCAGGTTCAGAACCGCCTTTTTTTTCTCATCGCTGTAGATGATGCCGGCGGGATTATGAAAGTAGGGCGTCAGGTATAACAATTTGGCCCCGGGGTATCGATGCAGGGCTTTTTCCAGTTCGGTGATCAGGATACCGTCTTCATCCAGCGCGATGGTTCGCATGCAAGCCTGATAGGATTTGAACACGCTGATGGCGCCAATGAAGCAGGGGTTTTCGACCAGAATATCGTCATCGGGATCCAGAAAGACCTTGCCGAGGAGACTGATGGCCTGTAAGGAACCGGTGGTGATGATCAGCCTGTTCGCCGCTACCGGCAATCCTTTTGATGCCAAATAATCGGCCAGAGATTCCAATAAGGGTGGATAACCCGGCGTCGGGCCGTACTGCATGCCGGTCTGTTTGTCTTTGTTCGAAAGGCTCTGATAGATTTCGTCCAGTTCGGCGATGGGGAAGAGGTCGTTATTGGGCATGCCGCCGGAAAAAGAGATGATATCCGGGCGGGTAGCCAAGCTCATGAGATCGCGAATTTCGGAGGTGCGCATGGATCGGGCGTTTCTGGAGAATGGTAACATGGAGTACCTCTTGTGTTTATTGAATCTCAGTGAACACTATGATCAGCTGATCATGAAAGAATGATGATCACTCGCTGATATCAATATATATATTTCTGGCTAAATTATCAAGTAGTACGATACTTTTCAGCATTTTAGGTGTCATTCGATGATAATGATGGCCTGTGACCGGCGATATTCACCTTGTCGACGAGGCCGCACCTGATGGTTTTGGAGTACTTGAACCAATATCACACTCATTCTGGTTTCTTGGCACCAATTTATTGCCGTTAAACTGTTTGCATCGAATAAATTCGAGCATCATGGACTTGCTTTTAATGGAAAATAATTGTATTTTACTATCTCTCTTGTGCTGCTGTGCACCAAGATATAAAGGAGTGAAGATATGAATTTATCCACCCGTTATTTAAATTTAGATCTAAAAAATCCCATTATTGTCGCCAGTAGCGGCCTGACCAAAAGCGTCGATAAAATGCTGCAATGTGAACAGGCTGGAGCGGGCGCTGTGGTGATGAAAAGTCTTTTTGAAGAAGCGCTGGGCAAAGAGGAGTGGGGCCTGGAGCAAGGCACTGCTTTGCATACAGAGGCTTATGAATATCTGCGCGCCGAGCTGCAGATGCAGTATGGACCCAGGGATTATTGCGCCACCATCGAAAAAGCCAAAAAGCGCCTTTCCATACCGGTGATCGCCAGCATCAATTGTGTGTCGGCAAGATGGTGGCCTTCGTATGCCGTACAGATGGAACAGGCCGGCGCGGATGCCATCGAATTGAACGTTTTTCCCCTGTACGGAAGTCCCCTGGCAACCGGCGGCGAGACCGAGAAACTCTATTACGACATCCTCGCAGCGGTAAAGAGCAAGGTTAAAATACCGGTTGCCATGAAAATCAGTTCCAATTTTTCCGCTCTGGCGAACATAGCCGCCGGTTTGGGGCAAAAAGGGCTGAACGGACTGGTGCTCTTCAACCGTTTTACGGATTTTGATATCAATATTAAAAAGATGCAGGTGATGACCACATTTCATTTCAGTCATGAGGACGAATATCATGTCCCCTTGCGCTGGATCGCATTATTGGCGGGCAGGGTAAAGAGTGATCTGGCGGCCACCACCGGCATTCATTCAGCCGAAACGGTTATCAAAATGTTGCTGGCCGGCGCCAGAGCGGTGCAACTGGCTTCGCTGCTGTATCAGAATGGCCTGGAGAGCATCAAAAAAATAATAAAAGACATGGAGGCGTGGATGCAGGAATCTGGCTTTAGCTCTCTGGATCAATTCATCGGCCACTGCAGCCAGGAAAGCACCGCGACGCCGGAATTGTATCTGCGAACCCAGTTCATGGAGAAAATACGCGGCTGGGAGTGATGCTTCTATATGTGATGATCGGACCGGATGGCTGTCCGAGGATAATCAATTAAGTAACTGCAGGCATCTTAAACCTGACCGGAGTAATTTTTATGGCCGAAAACAACTGTGCCGACTGTGCTTTCAGGAAAAAATATGATACCAATCCCAGATCAATTCTTGGCCGAATATGGCGTTGGCATGTAAAATGGTGTCCCGGCTGGAAAACGTATATGGCGTCTCTGTCTTCTGAAGAGCGGCTGAAATTGGCGAAGAAATACGATCTCAAAGTCTAAGAGATCGCTCAATCCCGTTACTTACCAGTAAGAGGAGTTACCGCTGCATGATTGCAGGATGGCGGATTTGTTAGCTTTCCGGGTTTTTTTACGCTTTTATGTCCATCAGTGTGCGCGAACGCCCCTGCCCAATTACATCCATTCCAATCCCCCATGAAGAAAAAATCGATCGATGATCTTGTTGCCATATTCCTGGTTGACAATTTCAACTATTTATAGTAAATTAACAACTCAATTTTTGTAGAGAAATCATGTAAGC
>JAFGSU010000549.1 GCA_016934435.1 Candidatus Zhuqueibacterota bacterium
AAGGAAATAGAGATGAAAAAGATCGTCACGGGTAACTATCGGTTGGTGAGGAATCTAAACAGTCAGATTGTCCTGAATCTGGTTCGAACGCGCGGGCCTATTTATGGGGCGGATCTGGCTAAAATAACCGGTATGCGCCCGTCGACCATCATGAATATCCTGAAAACTCTGGAAAAGGACGGCTTTATCCAAAAAGCCGGAACCGGCTCATCGTCGGTGCAGGGCGGTCGGCGTCCCATGTTGTATGAAATATGCGGGGATTACGGTTACATCATCGGCTTGAAAATCGAGTTAAACGAACTGCGAGGCGTGCTCATTGATCTCAATTCGCGCATGATTGCCAGAACGCTTGTACCGCTGGCCGATAAACAAAGCGTCCCTCAATTAGTGGATAACATATCCCGCATCCTGGATGCACTGATTATTCCCCAAAACATCCAGCCTTCAGAAATACTGGGGATGGGCATCGGTATCTCGGGCATGGTGGATAATAAAAACGGTATTATCGTTAAAACAGATCTGGTTGAAGAAAATAATGTGCCCTTGCAGGAGCTATTGCAGCAACGCTACGGATTTAAAATCATCATCGAAAATGATGCTAATGCCGCAGCCATGTTCGAGAAATGGTATAATCATGGGAAAAATATCAGTAACTTTGTCTATGCTTTGTTGATTATCGACCAGAATGTTTTTGGCATCGGCTATGGGATTATCATCGAGGACCATATCTACCGCGGTGCGCATATGTTTGCCGGCGAGACCAATCCCCATCCTGTTTCCATCAGAAACCTGCTGGACCGTGTGAGTGATAAAGATAGCGCCGAAATTATTTTAAAGGGCGAAAATGTCAATAAGGATGCGGTTCATATCGATCGGCTGATTGCCGCTGCCTGGGCTAACGACGACCTGGCGAGAGCCTATTTTGTCGAGCTGGCAAAAATTATTGGTGCGGAACTGGCACAGGCTGTGTTCATTCTCGATCCGGAGTTGATACTTTTGGGCGGCGAGGTGATGCAGGTCGAATCCATCCTGCTGCCCGCCATCCAGGAAACCATGCAAGTCAGGCTCGGCGGCCGTCAGCCCATCCCACTGGTGGTTTCCACTTCCGAAGACGCCGTGTCGCTGGGCGTGGCTTCGTTGATTCTGCAGGATATCTTTCAAACACCGGAATTCAAACCGAAAAGCCTTTACATGGCCTGATGTAGGTTATTCTACGATTTTGCACAGACCGCATACATCCCCTGCGAAACACCTGGGACGATTGATCCTCGTTATGGGTGAGGACGAATGCAGGGTGTTGGCCCTGATATATCCACCGCAGAGGGCTCTGAGATTTGCCGGGGCACAGCGTTTAAGTGTATCAGGATTGCAGGATGATATCATTAAACTGGTCATAGCAAACCGATGGCTAAAAAAATGCTCACTGCAATCTGCCAATACCACAATCGAAAGGATATCGAAATGCGAGCACGATGCGTTCTATTTGTCTGCGCGTTCTGGAGTCTGTCGATAATAGCTTATGGACAAACCGAACGGCCCATCCATGACATGGGCCTCATTTCCACTTCCTCCAGCCCGAACGCCCGATTGCACGATGTGCCCATTCGCGCCGTAAGCCTGGGCGATGGATTCTGGCTACCGCGGTTGCAGGCCAATCAACAGCATAGTATTCCGGAATTATATCAACTACTGGAACAACACGGCGTTATCGATAATTTTCGTCGTCTATCCGGCCGTAAAAAGGTCGACAGGCGCGGATACCTGTTCACCGATTCCGACCTCTTCAAATGGATGGAAGCTGCTGCCCTGTCGCTGCAATCAAACAGGGATGATAAAGTCAGGGCTCTACTGGACCAGGCTGTGGAAGAAGTGCTGGCCGCCCAGGGCGAGGACGGCTACCTCAATACCTACCATGTAGCCGCCGACGGCATCCAGCGCTTCAGCAATTTCAGCGATAATCATGAACTGTATTGCCTCGGCCACCTCATCCAGGCGGGCATCGCTTATTTTCGAGGCGCCGGCGAGCGTAAACTGCTGGACGCTGCCATTCGCTATGCCGACTATGTCCTGAGTCTGTTCGGACCCGATAAGCGGCAATGTTTCCCCGGACATCCGGAAATCGAAATGGCGCTGGTAGAATTATATCGCAGCACCGGTGAAAAGAAATATCTGGATTTTGTCGGCTATCTTTACTCCGGGATAGATCTGGAAAGGCTGGAGGAAAAAGTCAGCAAACGGCATCTGCAGTACACGTTTTCGGGCATTCCTTTCACCGAGCGCAAGGAGCTGCGCAGCCATGCCGTGCGCGCCATGTATGCCTGCTGCGGGGCGGCGGACTATTACATGGAAACCGGCGATCAGGATTACTGGCAAACCCTGCAGACCCTGTGGCGCGATATGACGCAGTACAAGATTTATGTTACCGGCGGTGTGGGCTCGCGCTACAGCGGCGAGGCTTTCGGCCTGCCCTATGAATTGCCAAATGAACGCGCCTACACCGAAACCTGCGCCGCCATCGGCGCCATGATGTGGAACTGGCGGATGCTGCAGGCGACCGGCGATGCGAAATATGCCGATTGGTTCGAACGCGGCCTGTATAACGGTTTTCTCGCCGGCGTTTCATTTTCAGGAACGCAATACTTTTACCGCAATCCACTCACTTCATACGGCGATACCCAGCGCCAACCATGGTACAACTGCACGTGCTGTCCGCCCAACGTCGAACGCACGCTGGCTTCCATCCCCGGCTATATGTACAGCACCAGCGATGAAGGCATCTGGGTGCATCTGTACCATACCAGTACCTTGAAATGGCGAATTGAAAACGGTGTGCCGCTGACGTTGAAACAGGAGACCGCGTATCCCTGGCGGGGGCAAGTTTTGCTGACCGTTGCGCCTGCAAAGAGCTGTGAATTCACCGTCCTGCTGCACATCCCCGAATGGGCGCCGGGGGCGGTCATCTGGACTCCCGACGGCGCCATGCACGATGATGCGCAGCCGGGTACGTATTACAAAATTCGGCGCAGGTGGCGCAAAGGCGATCAGATTCGAATGATTCTGGACATGCCGGTACGCCTAATTTATGCCAATCCGCGCGTGCGGGAGGATTTCTCCAGTGTAGCGGTGATGCGAGGTCCGATAGTTTATTGCCTGGAGAGTATCGATCATCCCGGCTATTCCATTTTTGATCTGATAAAAGGGCCGGAGACCATGCAAACATTTACACTGCAGTCGGAGACGCTGCTGTACAATGCCGTTGTCTTAGAAAGTGAAGCATCGCTCTATCAGCCGGGACTGGAGACGGCCCCTCTATATGAATACAATCGAATCCATACGCCGATTAAAAAAGTACCGGTGACTTTTATACCCTATTACAGCTGGGCCAATCGCGGCCGATCGCAGATGCAGGTGTGGATGCCGGAGAAATGCGAATGAAAAACCGGAAACGCCAGTATCTCATCATGTCCTGATCCTGCGGCCGTTTGAGCCAAAACCGATAATTTTTATTTGAGGGGTCATGGTTTTTGTCTTGAATCGACTGTAAGCGATTTAAATTCGCCCAACGCCTTTTCGACCGCAGTAATCATGGAGCACAAATTACAGTATCACTGCAGGTCGCGAATGCGGACGGTTATCGCTTTTTCGTCCTTGAGCAGTTCAACCAATTCCATCGGATCCGTCCTGCTATAGTGATACGGATAGAGAATAGCCGGGCGAATCATCTTTGCTGCTTCGGCCGTCATTTCCGGCGACATGGTGTAGGGCAGATTCATCGGCAAAAACGCCACATCTATGTTTTCCAGATCGGCCATCTCCGGTATATTCTCTGTATCTCCGGCAATGTAAATGCGCTTATCGGCCAGGTGCAACACATAACCATTGCCCACGCCCCTGGGATGGAAAGGCTCCCCATTCTTGCGCTTGTGAAGGATGTTATAGGCCGGCACCGCTATTATTAATATATCTTTTATTTTTTTGCTCGCCCCGTTTTTCAATACCACAGCATCCTTGAGTCCTCTGCCGCTGGCTTCATTGGTGATGATGATGGTTTGTGTTTGACGAATTTTTGAGATCGCCTGCGGATCGAGATGATCGCCATGTTCGTGCGTCACCAGGATCAAATCCGCCTTGGGCAGCTTGTTGTAATCCGCGTATCGTTGCACCGGATCGATATGGATGATGAAGCCATTGTAATCGAACAGAAGCGTACCATGGCCGATGAACGTCATGATAAGCGGCCCCCCGCCTGTTTGCAGGGTGTCGGATGAGAAAGGCGCACCGGCATAGAGCGCCAGCGCTGAAATCAGTATAAGAAGAATTGTACGCATGGTTACCTCCACAGGTATAATAAAGACGATGAAATTTATTTGTTTGAACAAGCACAATGGATGCAAAAACATCGAATCGCTGAAAAAATGGCCGAGTGCGATCTCAACAGATGCGCGGCAGCAGTTCACCCATGGGCAGATCGATGACGCGCCGGCCGCCAATGTGCGTCTGCATGGTCACCAATCCCGGCGTGCCCTCTGACACCTGCCCAATAATAGCGGCTTTTTCGCCGGCGGTTTTTTCTTTTATCATTCGAATAGCCTCATCCGCACGATGGGCCGCCACGGCTGCGATAAATTTTCCCTCGTTGGCGATATGCAGGGGGTCCAGTCCTAATAATTCGCAGGCATTGTTCACCGCCGGCAGAATGGGGATGGCTGATTCCTCTATCTGGATTTCAATTTTTGATGCTTTTGCCCACTCGTTTAAAACGGCGGCTAATCCGCCGCGCGTCGGATCGCGAAAGGCGTGTATCTCCGCTCCACAGTTTTTGATTACATCGGCGACCATAGCATATACACAGGCGGTGTCGCTTTCGACCACGGCATCGAATGAAAGCCCTTCCCGTTTCGACAAAATGGCAATGCCGTGATCGCCGATGCTGCCGCTGAGAATGATCCTGTCGCCGGGCTTGAGGTTATCGCCGGAATAGGTAAAATGATGATTCAGGATGCCGAGTCCGGCGGTATTGATGAATATTTTATCCCCTTTGCCGCGGTTGACGACCTTGGTGTCGCCGGTGATGATGCGCGCACCGACCGCTTTAGCCGCAGCCTGCATGGACGCCAGTATCCGGTCTAAATCGGCGACGGCCAATCCTTCTTCGATAATCATGCCGGTACTGATGAACAGCGGTGTGGCGCCGCACATGGCCAGATCATTCAGGGTGCCGTTAACCGCCAGATCGCCGATATTGCCGCCGGGGAAAAA
>JAFGSU010000550.1 GCA_016934435.1 Candidatus Zhuqueibacterota bacterium
CCAACCGCCTTTTTGTGACCTTGCATTTTTGTGACCAACTGTTCATTAAACTGAAAGCGCACAAAGCTTTTTAAAGATTAACAATAAGCCACAAAAATCATCCAACCGCCTTTTTGTGACCTTGCATTTTTGTGACCAACTGTTCACCAAACTGAAAGCTCACAAAACTTTGAAAATTAACAATAGGCCATAAAAATTATCCAACCGCCTTTTTGTGACCTTGCATTTTTGTGACCAACTGTTCACTAAAATGAAAGCGCACAAAACTTTATCAAAATCAGCAATACGCCAAAAAAATCATCCAACCGCCTTTTTGTGACCTTGCATTTTTGTGACCAACTGTTCATTAAACTGAAAGCGCACAAACCTTTTTCAAAATTAACAATAGGCCATAAAAATTATCCAACCGCCTTTTTGTGCCCTTGCATTTTTGTGACCAACTCAAGGTTCATAAACTCCGATTACCTGTAAATTCTTTGTGGTCCAGCAACATATCAGTCCATGATGTAACCCAATCCTGTTTAGATATGATCGCATTCTCAAGATATCATATAGCCGTATTCCTGCCTTCCCACTGAGAATCCCAAGAAGCAAAAAATTGTCAACTTGCCAAAAATCTATCTCAACAGGATTGAAATGAATATCATCAACAACAAGATCAATACTCACATTTGTGTTTACTGACAAACTTCTTGACTTTAATTCAATAATAAATGCCTTTTTATATGTAGCGGATAAATAACCGGGACCTAAGATATGGTTTATTTCATAAATACAATCCAGAACAAGGTCCAAAACATTTTTATCAGGCATAGATTCAATAAAATTATCGTCCCATCCCTGGATATCCTCAATACGTTGTTCATCAAAAATAACCCGTTTAGTGAACGCTTTATGCAATCCAAAATTAATCAGCATACCCAATCGAAATTTCTGAATCTTCAAATAGGTTATGATTTGAGCATAATTCTCCGCCAGAAAATTGCTCTGGATGCATTTCACTTCAATAACAATTTTATCCTCGACAATTTCATCTATCTCAAACGTGTTGATCCTTTCTCCCTTGTATTCCTGGTAGAGAGGTACTTTATATTCAGCACGCAATCCTTTTTGCCTCAAAAGCTCGTGCAAGACTTTGTGATAGTTGATCTCCTTAAACCCAACGCCCACACGTCGAAACGCTTCAAAAACACAACCATTTATTCCGTAGCAAAGCTCTTTGTGAATATATTCATTGTTTTTATTCATATATTTGCCTAAAACAGCAGTTATCGCTTATTACATCATTTAAAACAAATAATCCCTCTATATATTCTATTCCAATTCTGGCCCATCACCATCCCATCAAGAAGAACTACCATCATCTGCTACATTTAAGTATTAAAATCGTCGATTGACGATATTGTTATATATCGAACCGAACGAATAGCGCAATCCCACCATTAAGGAAACATCATAGGTCGTTGCCAGCTTTTTTTGCCGCAACAATATCTCTTCCAGCGTCGCATCCCCTTTCGGAAGATAGAGCTGATCGTGTACACTCTCCGCCTCCAGATCGACCTTGAATGCCAAACCCTTGGTTATCCTCAGAGACAGGTCGGTTTCCAGTGTCAGCAAATTCTTACTCAAATCAAAATAATAATGTGAATTTTCAACGCTGGCATCGATTTCTCCCCAGTGCTGGATGATACCCAATTCCAGGCGTATTCTGCCATAGGCCAATGTTTCTCGCGTCTTATTGTACAAGGTCATCTCATCATATTGAAACGCTCGAACGCCTGCAGAATAAGAAATCGAAAAAATCCTGTGATCCGATTCCTGCCAGGGAAAGAAATTATATTCAATCCCGGGCGCAAGTCCCACATGATAATAAATATTTTTATACGTCGAGGATTGATATGCGCCGAACAAACCTGCCGACCAGTGCGCGTTCAAACTTTTTACCAGCTCGACGTCCACTTCCCATTCCTTTCGTCTGCCGGTAATCTTTTCATCCTCATCCTTAAAATCTTCCTGCTGATATTCATAGTCCACTTCGGATTTGATCTTCCATATATCCGTAATACGCTCGGCTCGCAAAGAAACCCCGATCTCGAGGTCACGCTGGCTTTCTTCGGCCTCGATGCCGCCCTGCAAATCGATATGAAAAACCCAGTACTGCCAGTTGTCGGGGGCTTGATCCCTGAGTGAGGCTGTACGCGCTTTATCATATCTAATATCGAGCATCGACGCAATCTTTGTTTGCGATATGTATGGCATTAATCCCATTTTGAGAATTCGAACGAGTCCCTGACGTATGATATCTTCGGTATCGGATTGCAGCGCAGTATAAATCAAAGTTTGATCCACATTATCAAACTTTCCCCGGCCGAGCAATCGTAAACTGTACTTTCGTCCCCCGCTGGCTGTACTCTGATAAGTAATAAGGACATGAACCTGAGCCAGATAAGGATCGCGTACAAAATTGACAAAGTTGATTTCGTGACGAATATAGTCAAAGTCACAACTAACGCAATCAATATATACCTGCAAAATTTCGATCTGATCACCATTGCTCAGAATGCTGGACGTCCGGTTTTGCTCCGCATGTGCAAGATTGAATGTGCATAAACACAAATCGATGGAAAAATTCAAAAATAATGCAAGATACCATTTGAATACATGTCTCATGAGGTACCCTATTCAAAATCCAGGAAAAAAATCCTGGCCATTTTCATCCGGAATCGCAACCATACCGGCGTCCCCGGAGGTACATCGAGCTCAGCCTTTCCTTTCCAGGTTACGGGTGTACGATATTGATCCCCAATGATTGCATCCGCATCCGCAAATGTATAGCCTTTTATCGCTGTTCCGTTTAAGGCGACAACTTCGATCTTAACATATCCTGCCCGTTCCGTCAAGGCGTTGACGAGTAAACGCCGTCCCGGGAGCAAAAACGCCACAGTGGCAAATTCACCGACCTCCGCTGCCTCTATGCCGACCAGTCGTCCCTTCTTCCAAACCATCATACCCGGTTCGAACCGATAGGCGCCCCGGGGATATTTATGCGGCACGTTATACCCTTCATACGGCAAAATCCAATCCCCGTTGGCGCGCTCTACCAAATTGGGATGGGCAAAAAAACATCCGCCATCAGGCCCCCCGAACGGCTGCCTCGGCAACACAGCCGGGCCCGGTACTCTATGCCAGGTCTTGCCGTTGTAACTGGAATACAATAACACCTCTGTCTGATCGTCCGCCACATTGTAAAGCGTCGGAAACATCAGGTGATGATCCGGCGCAAAGGGGATCGTGGTATAACAATTGGTGTAAAACTGGTCGGAGGGATGCATATCCGATTCCGTCTCGATGATAATTTCTGAAAGCGGAAATTGGCTAAAGGTATCACTTTCCATCCTGGCGATAGCCCGGCGCGACACGTGTTGATGAAACTTGTCCTTGGGATAAGGAATATTCATCGCCCTGGAGCCAACCATAAAACTGCGGGTGAATAAGACATATTTATTCAGCCTGACATCATAGTAACCAATGCTTTGTGTATCGCCGTGTTCAAACGCGATCGGATCAGTTAGCTTCGTCCAATGATAGCCATCGGGCGAAACCGCCCCTTTTATTACATGCACAGCCGGTGCGTCCAACTCCAGCGCATACATCGACACCGGTCTTTTGTGCCTGTATTTCTCAAATTCCTGCTGTGACATCCAGACATGCCAGACAGATTTGTAACGTTCTTCCTTCGTCCCCGTAGAATCGACGAATATGGACAAACCAATGTCCGTAGGGAGCAGATTGTTCAGTCGACTACCTTCAAATTCATCCAACCTTAAAACCGGCTTTTGCCAATGAATGCCGTCGTCCGATTCAAAATAACATCTCCTTGTATGCAAATTATCCGAATTACAGAGACCCCACAATCGATATCGGCTGTTTTCACGTATCAAGGTCGCGGGCCGAATGCCCCAGATATCCCAGGGCTTATCGGTCGCAAGAATCGGTATGTCGCGCTCCGCCGGGCGGGTGAAGAGTCGAATCCCGTAAGGCGAATCGTAAGAAACGAAATGCGCCGATCGCTCGTCCAACCTGACATCTTTTTTGGTGTACACGCTTTTGCCTTCGTCATCGAGCCAATCGAAATGTCCGGGACGAACATAGAACCAGTTGGTAAAAACCAGTCTTTTGCCCGTTAGCTGATAAGGCTCGAGTACCGGCCGGGAATGATCGGTTGCAAAAGATATAGCCGGCAAACCCATACCCAACAATATCAAACAACACACTATTTTGTAATTTTTATAGATGAACATATTTTCTTGCCCGCTCATTTTTCTTAAAAAGATACACTTCAAATTGAAATTGTCCGAAAAGTAAAAATTAATCGATAAAAAAAGAATCAGCTTGTACAAAATGCGCCTTGCATACTTGTTCATTCAACTCGATGCCGAAACCCGGTTTGTTGAAAAGTTCCAGATAGCCATCCTTAAAAATTGGGAACTCCCTTTTAATGATATCCTGCCAAGAAGGCAAATCGATACTATCGGATTCCAGCGCCAGGGATGACTTGATGGCCGTGCAGGCGTGTCCCGATGCTATGGTGCCTACCGGTGTACACATGTTGTGACAGATCATATTCATATAATTTAAGTCCGCCCAATCGGCGATTTTTTTCATAAAGATATTTTACCTGCAGCGGATCTTCACTGATGATAAATTCCTTATAATCATTTATCAGGTCTACAACTTTGGCTTTGGGAAATGCCTCTCCCAGCCCGTACAAGCCCGAATCGGTGGTCACCTTGATCAACGTGGTGCTGTATTTGATATCAATGACGGCGGTCTTGACATCGCGTATCTTCACTTTGCCCAGTTCTGTTTCAGCCTTTGGCACGGTTGACAAAATTTGCGTCGGATAGGATAGAACTCCATCCGAAGCAAGCACTAGAGATGAAAAAATTTTTCTACGTGATATCAAAAGTCCTTTCCTCGCTCCGTTTACAACTCATCATTTATACAAACGCCCACCCTCTGGATAAGGCACAGTAACGACTATTTGCTTTTGAAAAGCCGGCTTTTCTTTACGCCTGGCCACATATCTCAGGTCATCAAAATAAACATCCACATACTTTCCGCCTTTGCGCGGATTCAATAATCCGAATCGATCAAATACCGCACCGACCTGTCGCTGCTTGTTATCCAGGTCGGCTGTCAGCGTATCACTTCCAAGCGTAATGGTGATGCGTCCATATTCTCCGCCGGCCGGATCATACTGAAACGAGAAAGGCCGTTTGATGCGATCCGGAATGAAGATGGGACCGCGCTCTTCAAAGGCTAAATCCTGCCGCGGCGAACAAACGGCGGTAAACGAATAGCCGATCTGGGTCTGATCCATTACCTCGATGCCGATAAACTGGTGCGGTGGATTGCCTTTGTATTCCCCCTGAACCGGCGCCAATCGCACCTCTCTATTGAAATACCCGATTAACATGCGGCCGTCCACGGCGCCTTCGACAAAGTTGATCCAGCCGGAAAAAAAGATCGCATCATCAAGCGTCAACTTGCCGATATCATCTGCGTAAAAGCCATGCAAGGGATCCAACACTTCGGTGCCGTAGAAACGGCCGCCGAGTTCCCCGGCGGACCGTCCCGCCCAGTTAGTCTGCGTATAGCCAAAGTCTTGCCGGGCGTGAAAATCCGTTTGACGGTATATCATATGATTGTTCAGGCCGTCCCAATGAGGATCCTGCGACAATTCAATTTTTTCGCCGTTGACGGTCAAATCCGAAAGAAAAAACTGCATGCTGCCGTGATACATCTGCATGTTGTACACACCAAAGCGATCGATCCGGCTCGGCTGATCGGCATGTCCGGGCAAAAGGAAATAACTGACGGCGGGCTGATCATCGAAACGAAACGTGATGCGTCCCTTCATCCGGTCGGCATATTTTTCAATGTTCCAGAGATGATAGGAGCCCTTGCGGTACCAGTGATCCACCAGTCCGGCATCACGGGCCGATAACAGCAGATCATGCAGTTTCTCGCGCGTCATCGTTGCATCGTCCTTTTGCGCCCGGGCAAAAATTTCATCCTCGTGCACATTGGAGGTGCTGTTGATCCATCGCGGCAGCCGCGAATCCGGCCAGCTGTCGCCAACCGTGACCTCCGGCTCATAGATCAATTCCCATCGATGCACCGAGCCGTCGCACAGAATCTCGATGTCCGGATTGAGAATGGCGCCGGCGCCTTGACCCGTTTTATAATCCAGATGAAACCGAGCTTTACCCTCTTTAACATCGCCGATGCGAAAACCGCATGACGACCACACCCGCCAGCCCTGGCGCGCATGGTTGAAAAAACCGATGTAAAATCCCTCCCCCTCTTCCGCCGGCGCAATGGCAGCCATTTTGCCGGATGCGGATAATTTATCCTTAAATGAAAACGGACCGATGGGCATCGCATAATAGGCGGGCGTTGTCGATTTATAGATGACGCCGCCGATCTCTCCGGTGCCGTCACCATTGTGGCCGGTCGGCCTCCAGCCGAAATCCTGCGTAATGATGGGACAATCATCGCAGCGTACCCGGTTGTTGACGCCTTCCCAGCCCGGATCGGTGCTGAAATCCTGATAGATGGTGTCTATCTCCGCCATCTGCCGATCTCCCGCCCAACCAATCCCCGACAACAGCAAAACAGCACCGAAACCCGCTAACCAAATCATTTTACTCGAAATCATTTTCCATGTAATTATTTTGCCCATAATCATTTTGCCTATAATCATCCTGCCCATAATCATTTTGCCTCTTCACCAACGCCCTTATTTTACC
>JAFGSU010000056.1 GCA_016934435.1 Candidatus Zhuqueibacterota bacterium
AAAGAAGGAGCAAAGGTCGCTGTCACAGACATCGCGGATGAAGACGGGAAAAAAGTAGTCGAGACCATCGAAGAATTCGGCGGAATTGCGAAATACTGGCATGTCGATACTTCGGAGGAAAATAGCGTTAGCAGCGCTTTTTCAAATATTGCCCGTGAATTTGGGTCAATAGACATACTTGTTAACAATGCAGGTATTGCGGGCGTGAATAAACCAACTCACGAAATAACCAGAGAGGAATGGGATAGAGTCATAGGCGTGAACGTCAATGGTGTTTTCTTTTGTACCAAACATGCAATCCCGATTATGAAAAAAACAGGTGGTGGTAGCATCATTAACATGTCTTCAATTTATGGAATTGTTGGTGCCGCGGACCTGCCACCCTATCACGCATCCAAAGGGGCCGTTCGGATGATGAGCAAGAATGATGCTTTATTATATGCAAAGGACAATATCAGAGTCAATTCCATACACCCAGGCTTTATCTGGACACCACTCGTAGAAAAACTGGCTAAAGATTCGCCGGAAGGCGTCGAGGCCTTCAGGGAACAGCTTGATAAGCGCCATCCCATTGGTCATGTCGGAGAGTCTGATGATATTGCCTATGGTGTGTTATTTCTTGCATCTGATGAGTCTAAATTTATTACTGGAACTGAATTAATAATAGATGGGGGCTATACCGCTCAATAATTGACAGGAAAATTTATTTTGCTGGGGTTGAAAGAAATCGAAAAAATCATCCTTTGTCATGCGCCATATCCCCAGCCATTTCCCTGTTTTCAGAGCGCCAAGCCATATCCGGAATATGCTGCGTCACCTCCGCCCATTGCCAGCAGAGCTTGGCAACGAGCTCCAACGCATCAAAAACCTGAAAATTGCGCGGCACCCCTTCCGGGAGCCGATCATCCCCGGGCTGTGGAAACCACACACATCTGCTTTTACCGGCCCGGTAGATCGCCTGTCCTTTTTCCGTGACCTTGATCATCCGTGCCAGTGAAAGGGGACAGCGCGAACTAAATGAAACCAGCCGCTGCATGGCTTCTGTATCGTCTGCTGTATTCCGCACCGAGTTATCGATGCTGAATCCCGAGTGCGGCCAACCCCGCATCGAACGCACCACATTCTCATCGATCTTTTCCTCTCGCAGCAGCAGATCAAAGGCACGGTCCCGCCACATCTCCTTACATCGCTCCATATCCACCTTGGTGATCCGAATAAAAAAGCCGTCCCGCTTGAACAATCCCTCGCTCACGATCGCATGCACATGGCTGTGCCAGCTGATCAGGTCACCATCCGCCGGCTGGCGGACTGAATCGCCCCCACATAACCGGGTTCCCCTTCTCGCGCCCCGCAAGACTGGCGCAATGCATCCCTTATCGTTTCATAGGCCAACCTGCAAAGTTTCCCCAGCAAACGGCGGTCGTACCGGAAGAAAATACGTAACCGCTTCGGCATAGTCAATACCCATTGCCGGTGGCTGACCGGCGCAAAGACTTCCTCAGCCAGCCGCATACCCAGTAACAGCGCCCGCTTCTGATCGCAGGACGGGCAGCAGCAGCGCTGTCGGCATGAAAAGGCTACGAAAAACTCCTTACCGCAATCCGGACAGCGCACCCGCGCAAATCCCTCCCGCAGATCTCCACACTTTATATACTTGTCTATCGCAGTACGAATGACCGACCGCCAATACCCATATTTCGGCTGGAACCGTTCCTCGTAAACCCTCTCGAACTCGTCAAAATGGTCACGCACCAGTCTGAAAAAGAGTGAAGCCTCCGGATTGCGAGGCCGGTACATTTTTATCGCAGGAGCACACACGCCATACTTTGACCGTTAATAAACTGACGAATTATAGGTATAGCGTATGCTACAAAATTATGGCAAACGCGTCAAGGGTCAAAATCGCCGGTGCATTTGCAAAGGACTTGCTCTCGATTAAGCAAAAAGCTATATTTAAGTTGTAGGAGGCGGCTCGCCGCACCATTGATCACTTGATTGATGCCCAACCAGCCGCTGGTGCGGATAGCCTTTGGGTTTGAGCGTTCTGGGCAATAATGTGGTAGGCTTCAAGCTGTACAGCGTACCAAAATCATCAAGTTTTCCGCGGCCACTGTACAACCGCACGTTGGGCGTCAAAAAATTTATTGCATTTTTAAAATAAATTTCATAATATTGTACAATTGTACATAAATAGAGATTGATATGAAAATCGTAATTGACACATCCATTGTAATCGCTATTATTACAAACGAAAAGCACAAACCGGTTTTAATTAATAAAACCAAGGGGGCTCATTTACTTGCCCCCGCTTCGCTTCCTTTTGAGATTGGCAACGCGATCTCGGCAATGTTTAAAAGAAATCGTATCTTTCTTGAACAAGCCTTTTATATACTGGAGGCCTTTGAAAAAATTCCCATTCAACTCTGTGATGTAAATCTGAATAAATCTGTGGAATTGGCTCAATTGTTGGGAATATATGCCTATGATGCCTATTTTATCGAGTGCGCTCAAACCTATAAATCACCTTTGTTTTCGCTGGATAATGGACTAATCGAAGCTGCATCTAAAATTGGCATTAAATCTATAGAGGTTTAACAATGACTATATATACGTATTCTGAAGCAAGACAAAATTTCGCCTCCGTTCTTGACAAAGCCAAGAAAGTTGGCAAGGTGTTGATAAAGCGTAAAGATGGGACAATCTTTGTCATCAAGCCAATCACAAAAAACGATTCTCCACTCGATGTTAAAGGTATCGATTTAAATTTAACGAGAAATGAAATTGTC
This sequence comes from Candidatus Zhuqueibacterota bacterium, assembly GCA_016934435.1. GTDB lineage: Bacteria > Zhuqueibacterota > Zhuqueibacteria > Residuimicrobiales > Residuimicrobiaceae > JAFGSU01. Next base: position 2,787 of record JAFGSU010000056.1, read on the forward strand.
GAATTATTGCATGAGGTTAGACAAAGATAATTCAAGTGAGATTTGCCGCCAAACACGGCCGTAGAGCAGATGCCGCTTCAGATCGCGCGCATTGAAAAGATCTGTCGCCGGCCAGATTGAATACTGGGCAAAAATTGGAGAAATTGCTGAAGATAATCCGGACATCCCAATCTCATTCATTAAAGATATTTTAATCGGTATGGAACAAGTAAAAGAAGGTCAAGTCACTCCCTATATTTTTGCAGAAGGAAAATAAATTTGCGTGACATAAAAATATATCAAATCCATCTCTTTGAGAAACAGAAGAAAAAATTGAAACAGAATCAAGTCAAAGATTTAGCTAACGCGATAAAATCTCTAATAGAAAATCCTAGAATAGGGCAACAAAAAACAGGCGATCTCTCAAAAATATGGGTTAATAAATTTTCAATGGTAAACCAGAAATCTCTCCTGGCATATTTATGGGATGCAAAATCAAGAACTTTGATAGCATTGGGAATCCATGTAAATTTTTACAGAGATATAAAAAAAACAATAAAACTCTAAAACGAACAAATGTTGCCCGACGCGATAGCGTCGGCGTGCAACGCGGGGTTGGACGGTAGGGTGTACTGCTTGCCCTGAGGCTATAACTGTTATTTGAAAAGTTAACTTGCTATGTATTGTGCGGCCAGCGGCGTACGGATTTTTCCCAAGCCTGAATAGTACTACTACCATTTTACTTGAGAGGGAATTTGATCGGCAGGTATACTCAACTAATGCAGAAAGGATATGAACGGTCCTTTATTAATATCAGGGCTTTTTTTCATGAATATTTCACAACTTATTAATAATATATAAGATAGACATATTGCCCAACAAATACAAGGAATAATGTTGCTATTTGAAAAAATATTATATAATTTGAATAAGAAGCAGAAATTGTATACTAATTTGTCGGGCTGTGCAATGTCCTTCCGGAAGGAGCGCCTGGGCGAATTTGCCATGACATGATTGTTCGTGCATGATGTGGGCAGGAGGTGAAATGATGGAAGATCAACAATTGCTCAAACGAATTGCTCTCAATCCCAAAGTGATGGTCGGCAAACCGGTGATCAAGGGCACACGCCTGACCGTAGAATACATCCTGAATCTACTAGCGCATGGCGCGACAGTGGAAGAAATTCTGGAAGAGTATGATGGACTCACTCTGGAGGACGTTCAGGCGTGTTTGTTGTTCGCTACCAAATTCTTGGAAAGCACCGTCTTTGGGCCATTGGTCATGGAGCCCGTCTAGATGCGCTTTGTAGTAGATGAATGCACCGGCCCGGCCGTAGCGTGCTGGTTGCGGAGACAAGGGTATGAGGTTTTCTCTGTGTACGAAGAAGGCCGCGGGATGAATGATGAGGACATCATTCGGAAGGCATTTTCAGAGGATTGGATTGTAGTGACGAATGACAAAGGCTTTGGGGAAAAAATATATCGAGAACGACATCCGCACAGGGGTGTCGTTCTTTTGCGTTTGGACGATGAACGGACGAGCAACAAGATTGAGACGATACGACGACTGCTCGAAGGTTACGCGGAGCGTTTAGCTGACCAGTTTGTGACAGTTACAGAAACACAAGTTCGCTTTGCTCGGTTATAGGAGGTGAAGACCATCCACTGCTCGCCCGGGATTTCTCACCCCGCGCGGAACCACGAGCACAGGCCTCTGCCCGCACAGTATATGCGTTTGGGCGATGACATGCATGTTATGCCACAACTTTTATGAATTTTCTCTTTGGAGCAACCCTATTTAACGATACAAAGTCTATCCAAAACACAAACTGGATTAGATACATCACAATCCTGCGCGAAAATTCGTCATTCCGCCCGTGAAAAAAATTCTCAGGCGATCGAAATCTGGTTTGCGTTTGCAGGTAAAATTTAAATGCAAAGAATCTTCATCTTTTTCTTTTTAACACTGCTGCTGGGTTGTCATCCGACGACCCGCAGGGATTACTCCATCCAGCCGATCCCGTTCACCAAAGTGCATGTGCAGGATCACTTCTGGGCGCCCAGAATCGAAACCAATCGCATCGTCTCCATCCCGGCGGCGTTTAAACAGTGCGAACAAACCGGCCGCCTGGACAATTTCGCCATCGCCGGCGGCCTGAAAAACGGGGAACATCGTGGTGATTATCCCTTTGATGATACCGACGTCTACAAGGTCATCGAAGGGGCCTCCTATTCTCTGTTGTCACATCCGGATGAGAATCTTTCCGCCTATCTGGATTCCCTCATCCATCTCATTGCTGCGGCGCAGGAGGACGACGGCTATCTCTATACTTGCCGGACAAACCAGTGTACGCGATTAATCCGCTGGATGGGCGAAGAACGCTGGCAAAAACTGAACAGCCACGAGCTCTATAACATGGGCCACCTGTACGAGGCCGCAGCGGCTCATTACCAGGCCACCGGCAAACGCTCGCTACTCGACGTCGCCCTGAAAAACGCCGACTTTATCCACCAGACCTTCGGCACCCGCGAGGGACAGAAACGCCAGCCTTCGGGCCATCCCATCATCGAAATGGCCCTGGTAAAATTGTATCGCATCACCAGCGACGAAAAATATCTCCGATTGGCGCAGTTTTTCATCGACGAAACCGGCTATGGACGCGACGGTCACCAGCTCAGCGAATACAGTCAGGACCACAAACCCATCGTCGAGCAGGATGAGGCCGTGGGACACGCCGTGCGCGCCGGATATCTGTACAGCGGCGTCACCGATGTGGCGGCCATCGTTAATAACCGACGTTATATCGAGGCGATGGATCACATCTGGCACAATGTGGTGAGCAAGAAACTTTATCTGACCGGCGGCATCGGCAGCCGCGGCATGGGCGAAGGATTCGGCGATAACTATGAACTGCCCAATCATACCGCTTATTGTGAGACCTGCGCCTCTATCGCCAACGTCTTTTGGAATCATCGGCTCTTCCTGCTCCACGGAGATGGCCGCTACATCGACGTGCTGGAACGGACGCTGTACAATGCCCTGTTGTCGGGCGTATCGCTCAGGGGTGATCGCTTTTTTTACGACAATCCGCTGGAATCCATAGGCCAGCATCAACGCCAACCCTGGTTCGGCTGCGCCTGTTGTCCCGGCAATGTCACCCGCTTCATGCCTTCTCTGCCGGGATATATTTATGCGCAACAGGGTCGAAAAGTATACGTAAATTTGTTTGTCGCCGGCCAGGCGGAAATAAAAATCGAAAATCAGCCGATCCGCATCGTCCAGGAGACCGATTATCCGTGGGACGGCCAAGTAAAAATTTCATTGCAGTTATCCAAACCGCGCCAATTTGAGCTGTACATTCGCATCCCCGGCTGGGCGAAAAATCAGCCGGTACCAAGCGACCTGTATCGTTTTCTGGATTCAAAAAATGAAAGCGTCGGGATCACCTTAAACGGTCAGTTGCTTTCCGCTAACAAGGAAAAAGGATACGTGCACATCTCCCGTCGATGGCGCGATGGCGACATTATCGAATTGACACTTCCCATGCCGGTCCGGCGTATCATCACCCATGAGGCGGTCGAGGACACCCGCGGCAAGGTGGCGCTGCAGTGCGGGCCGCTGGTCTATTGCGCCGAGTGGTCAGAGTCGGTGGATGGCCATGTGTTACATTACTATCTGCCGGATGAACAAAAGCTGAACGCGGAATTTCGCGCGGATCTGCTCGGCGGGATAAAAACCATTACCGGTGAGGTCTTTGCAGTGCGAAGCATCAGAGGTGAGGGTGCGGCTGAATTGGAATCGCGAGATTTCTGCGCTATCCCCTATGCGTTCTGGGCCAATCGCGGCCCCGGCGAGATGGCGGTCTGGCTGGCGCGCGAGGTGGATGCGGCGCGGCCGGTTCCGCTACAGACGATCGCCTCTACCAGCAAGGTTGCGGTTTCTTGCGGGGATACCATCGGTTTGAACGATCAATTTGAGCCAAAGCATTCAGGCGACACCTCCAAGCCTTTTTTCATATGGTGGCTGCGCCGAGGCACGCAGGAATGGGTGCAGTACGATTTCGTCAAACCGGAGACAGTATCTAAGATGAAAGTCTATTGGTTAAAAGTCGACCATCACGACCATCAATTTCGCCCGCCGCAGGTATGGCAACTGCTGTATCGTCGTGGTGATAAATGGCTGCCCGTGGAAAACAGTGATATCTATGGCGTAGAGAAAGATCGCTATAATATCGTTCGTTTCAAGCCAATTAAAACCAGAGCGGTGCGATTGCAGGCGCAATTACAGCAGGAATGTTCCGGGGGAATTCTCGAGTGGCGTGTTGAATAGATCATTTGTGAAAAAATCGAGACAAATCGAACAACCTGATAAATATTCAATTTTGACAATCAAAGATATGTCCAATACATCTGTCTGCATTTTCTGGTTCCGCCGCGATCTGCGACTGGAGGACAATACCGCACTCCACCAGGCCCTCAGGAGCGGACACCCGGTGCTGCCGCTTTTCATCTTCGACAGCCATATCCTCACCGGAATTGTGGATAATAAAGACCGCCGGGTGGAATTCATCCATCTCACACTAAAAGAATTGCAGCAACGACTCGTCCAGGCGGGCAGCTCGCTTCTGGTCAGACAGGGTGAGCCTCTGGAGGTCTGGCGAGAGTTAATTGCCAAATTCCCCATCCAGGCCGTTTACGCCAACCGGGACTATGAACCGTATGCAATCGATCGCGATCAACACGTGAGTGAGTTTCTGAAAAAGGCGGGAGTTCCATTCCACACTTTTAAAGATCACGTTATCTTTGAGCGGGACGAGGCAGTCAAAGAGGACGGCTCCCCCTACACGGTCTATACCCCTTACAAAAACAAATGGCTCAAGACGTTGCAGCCGAACATGCTGAAACCATCGCCATCGGAATCGTCACTGCAATCCCAGTATCAATGCCGACCATTCTCGCTATTATCTTTAAATGAAATAGGGTTCGAGCCAGTGGGAAATACTTTTCCGGACAAAGCATTGAACGAAACAATCGTCAAAAATTATCATAAACAGCGCGACTATCCCGGCGTCGAGGGCACCACCCGGTTAGGTTTGCATATCCGTTTCGGCACGGTGAGTATACGCAGATTAGTACGAAAGGCCCTGGAATTAAACGAAACCTGGCTGAGCGAACTGATCTGGCGCGAGTTTTTCACCAGCATCCTGCATCACTTTCCGCACACGGCCGATCAGCCCTTCAAAAAGGCCTATGCCGCTGTCCCCTGGCGAGAAGATCACAACGATTTTGAAAGATGGTGCAGCGGTACCACCGGTTACCCGATGGTGGATGCCGGCATGCGGCAGCTCAATGAAACCGGATTCATGCACAACCGCGTTCGAATGATCGCAGCCAGTTTCCTCTGCAAACATTTGCTGCTGCCGTGGCAGTGGGGCGAGCGTTATTTTGCCGAAAAGCTGCTCGATTACGACATGGCCGCCAACGTCGGCAACTGGCAATGGGCCGCCGGCTGCGGCTGCGATGCGGCGCCCTATTTCCGCGTCTTCAATCCGGAATTGCAGCAGAAAAAATTTGATCCTGAACGTATCTACCTGAAAAAATGGCTGCCGGAGATCGACACGCCGGATTATCCCAGTCCAATGATCCCGCATACTGCCGCGCGGATTCGCGCCCTTCAGGCTTATAAATCAGCACTAAAAAAATAACATTTGTTATATAGAAAATTTACCAAGCCGGATGCGCCTGATCATTGGCAGCTAATAGTAACATAGCATCTGGGCTCAGTACCTTTTGTTTGATCACAGCATCATTGTGCCCATGCCTACAGCTACGTCAAAGTGATTGCATTTCTCATGCCTTGGTACTCATTTCTTTTCCGATTTATCCGACATAATTTCGTTCAAACAGCTGCCCTGCAACCAGAGTTGAAACGTTCTGTTGATGACGTAATTATGGCGGACTGTTGTAGGCTGCAAAACAATTTGAGCTTTATTAGAGTGACGATCCACATACGACAGGCGATCATCGCGCAGCAACTCCATAAAAGTCTGATGTTCGGGAGCGAGGTGCTCGGTATAGATCGAGCGCAACTTGTGTTCTTTATCCATTTTCAGCCACGGAATCAATTCCTCCGTCAGCGAATAAAAAGCATCAAACAGATAAACCTCTTGAATATTCGCCATCAGTCCGCCGCGTGCAACAGCATAAATCGCCGGCCGATATCCGCCGCTGTGCGCAGTGACGATGACCCGACCGATGGTGGGACTTTTCAGTCGTCCATCCGCGGTTAGGAGGGATAATATTTCTTCGACCAGTCGACGGAATCCGCAATCATCCTCCATCTTGCCGCCGCCGGAATCGGAGGCGCGCCAGGGACCCTGCGCCAGAACCAAAATCGCGTTCTTTCGCGAAGCGATCAGCTGTTGGGGCATTTGGAATTTTTCCAAAACACCCAGGTTGTCGTTGTTCCAGCCGTGAAAGTGAACGATGAGGTCCGTCTCCCCCTTGTTTCCTTGATGAAACCCATCCGGAATCACTACCACGGCGCTGCTGTCGATATAATGGGGATCATACGGAAATCTCCTGTCTTTGTATTGCCAGCCTTCTTTTCGTGAAGGATGTGGAAATGGCGCGGAGCTCAGAAAAATTCGCGCCCACTGGCCGCCCGGGAACGGATTCCAGTCCACATAAAAACCGAGCAGTCGTTCATATCCTTCTTCACCGGTGAATATGTTCCACACAAGTCTTGATGCCTGTGCCATGGCCAGCACCGCTTTATTCTCCGGACTGCCGGAATAATCTCGAATCTGGTCGCAAAAAATAGCAATGGCGAAATCGGTCTGCGGCGACAAAACCAATCCGACATCAACGCGCACGGCGGTGACGCTGCCGGTTTTGTGCGCAACCCTGACATTGCCCGGTAAAAAGCGCGGGATCATATCACTGTAAAACTGATGCTCAAGAATATCGATCATCTCCTGGCAGGCGGTTGAATCCACCAGCTCACCGCGATACAGTTTCTCCAGCAGCAGCACCATATCCTCTGCTGTCGACACGCCGACGCCATAGCGAATGGATTCGGAGGAATCGGTTTTGGTCGACCAGGACATCATCTTGTTCAGCAATCTCGTATTTTTGAGGCCGAGACGTGCCATGCGATTATTGACGGCGGCCAGTTTTTCCGCATGCGTCTCTCCCAGCGCATTGATCACCAGATTAGTGGCGGTGTTGTCGCTAACAACCATCATCATCATAACAGCGTCGCCCATCTTTTGTTCGCTCCTGCCGAGAAAATATTGATACAATCCTGAACCGCCCCATTTGTTGGTCGAATCGAGCACCATCGTTTGTTGCGGTGAGATTTTATCTTCCGATAGTTGATAAAAATATTCCACCAAGATCGGCAGTTTGATAGCACTGGCGGTAGGGAATTTTTCCTTTTCAGCAACCGCCAGCACTTTACCGGTGCGCAGATTCTTGGCCATGATGCCCATGCGGCCGCCGAAGGATTTTTCCAGCGCCTTAATTTGGTTCGCGAAATCATCCGCCGATTGAGCAAAACACGTGAATGATATAAATAAAAAAAGGACAAACAAATTTTTACTAACACATTTCACCAGAGACAATTTCATTAATGCTACCTTTATAAAATTGATAGAATCATCCACCGATTGAACGGATTTCGCAGATGAGGAACCATTCATAAATAAGGTTAGATTTATTTGGCAATCATACTATCTCCACGGTGGTTCCATGCGCTCACACAAGATTCTCAAAGAGTACAATTTCTATTCTATTCCACCGTAATCTTTTTACTCACCGTCCGACCGTACACCTCCGGCGTGTACATCTCTTCCGCGTGCGTCGGCGGCAAATGAAAACTGCCTTTGGTAGTGGCGCGGGCGATATAGCTGTATTTGTACACACCCGGCGACAGCCAGTCGGCAAAAAGCAGCACCTGGTTATCGTATTTCTCCACATGAGTGAATCCGTACCACCAGGCCTGATCCTCGGTACCCTCTTCCTCCATCCGCGCAATCGCTGCACCGGTAGTGGCAAAAGAGACATTGACGGCCTCCAGACCGGCCGGGATGGGATCCTGCACCACGACGTAATTGCGCTCTTTGGTCACGGTCACATGCAAAGTCACCCTAACCAGACTGCCCGCCTTGAACACATCCGTAGCAGCGGCGCCCTTTTCGGCAGGGGTCATGGTTTTCACTATCGAAATGCCCTCCTCTCGCGGTTCGGAGACATCGAGCGGGTAGTAATTCATGCGCAGCCCGTAGTATAACATACCCTGCCCCTGCTTTTTAATGTTCACGTCGAGGCTTTTTTGCGTATATTGATCCAGTGGTACAGTCTGTCGCTGCACCTGTGCCGATCGTCCACTGAAAGCCTGTTTGAACACTTCTTTACCCGCCAGTTTGATCTGAGTCTCAAACTGCGGCTCCACCTGCTCGTAGCGTTCAAAATAAGAGGATAACGCATAGAGAACATAAAAATTTTCCTGCGTGTTTCGCCAATGTCCGCCTGTGCGCTGCGCCATCAGCCAGGCAACCACCTGTTCCGCCAGCGGAAATTGGATCTCCGCTTCCATCAATGCCTGCAGGGCTTGCGCCGTGGCGCGAACGTTGGAATGGAAAATCCAGCACATGTCCGCGCTTTCCTCCTCGAAATAGGCGGCGGTCGGCGAGACGCGGATCGAGTTGACGAAATCCTGCCCCAATTGTTCACGGCGCGGATCATCCCACCTGACCAGATGCATGGTTTTCAACAGGAACGCCCTGGCCGTTGCCGGCAGATTCTGCCGCTGTGCATATAACTTGTCTACATATCCGGCATCCGGTTGGCCGTTGAGACTCAAGACGTAAAGGATAAATGCATCTGTGGCGAGCCACGAGCGTTTATCGTACGGGTAGTATGACCGACGGATATCACCTTTAAGAACGTTGCGAAGATAAACCAGCGCATCCGATAAAACCTCCTCATCCACTTCATAGCCGTTCTTTTTCGCCATGGTCATGGCAAAGGCCGCATAAGCCGTTACGTAAGGCCAGGAACGGCCTCTGGTCCATAATGCAAGTCCGCCATCTTCGTTCTGGAATTTGCCGATCTCCTCCAATCCTTTTACGACAATAGAGCGATAGTCGGCATTCCCTTTTATCGGCACTTTGAACGCTGTGATCAAATCGGCGGAAACAATGATCGGCAGCATGCGCGAAATACGCTGCTCCAGACACTCATATGGATAATACATCAGATACTCGATGGAGCCGGAAAGTTCTGACAGGGCCGTGGAGGCCAGGGAAATTTCCACATTAGTCAAATCCTTATCTACGTTGGTTGGCAAAACGATTTTTTCCGAGGCGTCTTTTTCGGTGCGCTGGTACAGGGCGACCGTTTCTTTCTCATTGGCGATTTGAATGGGGATGGTTCGTTCGACGCCGTCGCTGAAAGCGCCCATCTGACAGCGAAAACGAAAGGTGGCATCGCCCGGCTTTTGCGCCTTGAAGCGGAAACGAATCTCTTTGCTTTCGCCATGGTTCAGGCTAAACGGACGGCTGTTTTCATCCAATAATTCCACACTCGTTGCCTCGACGTTCAAAGTACCCTGGCCGACGGCACCGGAATAGTTATGCACCATGGCGCCGCCTTCAAACGTGTCGCCTTTGCGCGCAAAACGCGGCAGCGCCGCT
>JAFGSU010000551.1 GCA_016934435.1 Candidatus Zhuqueibacterota bacterium
CAAGAATGACCCACAAAAAAGCCCAAATTGATTAATTAATGGTAAAGATGGGTTAAGACTCATATCTATTGATAGTATCTCCAGTAATGGTCTTATCGCCGCCTTTAGTCGGCAATTTTCGTTGTTGAGTGAAACATTTTCGATAAATAACGTGCCCGTTCTAAATCGGATGGACCTCGCACAAAACATAAGAGATCATTTAATGAATCTCCCCGATTCGCTGCTCGATAGTTTAAAATCGTTCGTCTTTATTCCCGTCGACGATTGTTCGCTCGAAATAAAAAAAGATTTCCCTGTTTGCGGATTGTTGTTCACTACCAATCAACCGATTTTACCAAAGTATATCTACTTAGAAATGGATGAATTATATAACAGCGATAAAGTGAGAACTGTTTATTGGCAAGGAGCTAGATCGCTTAGTATCATCAGAACCGTGTCGAATTTTTATAATAAAAGGAACCGAAAAGGAGTCTGGAGCTGGCTTTATAGACTAAAGATGAGTAATGAACGCCTAAAACTTGCTTTTATACCTTATCAATGCTATCTAATATTATCAAAAAAGAGTATTGTTATCAATAAATCTGGTCGATATCGCTTCCGCCCGGGAGGAATAAACGACGGCAGAATAAAGGAATTCATTTTTTATGATTCAAAATATACAACCAGTACGGGGAAATGGTAGATTCGGATGAATGGGGTATTATTCACATCTTCGATGAATAGTTTTCAAAGGGATACTAATTCCCTTTGTTTCATCGATTGTTAATGGGCATGATCAGTATGAATGACATCGCAAATAAAAAAGGGATTTCAACAAATCCCTCTGGAAAAACAAAGTAGCGGCGCAGGGATTCGAACCCCGGACACGTGGATTATGATTCCACTGCTCTGACCAGCTGAGCTACGCCGCCAAATTATTTTGTCAAATAATATACGAAAATATTATAAACCAGGCAAGCTTTTTTAAGGCTCCTCATCCTCATCCATAAATCCCAATGCCTGCCGTAACGGCGTCAGCGCGATCTCCGACCACGACTCCACCGGCGTCTCCTCGCCGGTGCATATCTCCAGCAATTTTACCACCGGCATGAATCCGCCCCAGGTTATTTCGCCCTCGCGCGCTTGCACGTTCTTGCAGGAGGTTCGAATCAGATAGAGCAGACCAAAATGCACTTGCCCGACTTCGGTCTGATCGTCGTTGATGTAGCCGAGTATCTCCGGCGGATCGAACTCCGGCAACACCACTTCCTCCTGCAACTCGCGCAGCAAACTGGCGCGAATGGGGTCGCCGTCCTGCAAATCCACTTTATCGATGTGCCCGCCGATGCCCCACGACCATTTGCCGCGCAGACGCTTTTCTTCATACTGCCCGTCTTTTTGTGCGCGCTGATAGGCAAAGACCTCCCTGGCGTCTTTATTGACGATGATGGCGTAGGCGATGGGCTGTTTCAGCTGCGGCATGGTCTCCACTTTATCGCGTAAATCATAATAATAGTTGTCCATGACGATCTGTTCGTAATCCATCTCCTCCGCGGGCGAAAATCCCTGGAAATAGAGATCCGCGAATAGTGTGGCGCGATCCACCACCATGATCTGTCGTTCGGATGAGACCAATTTTACTCCCTGTCATTTTATTACTACAACGGAAAACTGCGCAAGCTCAACAAAAGGCTGCGAAATTCGGTGTCGTCCACTGGACTAAAAGCGAGGTCACTCTCGAAACGGCTGTAATGATATTCTATATTCAAATTCAGCAACAGTTTTTTCAGCAGATTATCCTCCAGGGCAATGATATCCCTCAACACCAGGGTCTTGAGGGGCGACATAAAATTGATACCAAATCCCTCGGATCGGAATCGCACTTTTCCCTCGTTGTCATCGTAACGGCCGGTTCGTAAAAAGATCATGTCGCCGAGACCGAACTGCCATCCCTTTTTTGTGATGATACGGTCGTTGGCTTTACCGAGGAGAATGTCCGATGCAAAGGCGATGTCGTTCAAACCGGATAGATAATCAAAGCTGCCGTCGGGATGGCGGTCGATGAGCATATCCTCGGCTTCGCGGCTGCAGCGGATCGAAAGCATATCGAACGAAAAAGACTTGCTATGATAGGCGATTCCCATCTCCAGCGTGGCGCCGACGTTCACGGTTCGCGGCAATGGATCAGCCTGGAAGGCATCGATGTATTTTATTTCATCTCCGATATTTCGACGGCTGATGAATAAACCCGGCGTGAAAATGGGCTTGAAATCTGCTATGGGAAATAACTCGGTATTGGATAGTTTCTCGGCTAAATTCCACAGCGGCAACTGCAGGATGACGCCGAAATCGATGGCATCCGCCGAGGTTTTGGCTTCGTTTTCGGCGCCGGCGCCAGTGGGGCCCAGATCGGAATGGATCCGTTTAATACTCAGTCCGACGCTGCCGCGGACAATAAAGTCGAAAGATGCAGCCGCTGTAAGGACGTGCGCTTTTTCGGAGCTCTTGAATGTACCGATGGGCTCGGGACTCTCCTCGGTCGTCGCCCATACCTCTCCCAGATCCAGATAAATATATTGATATCCCAGCCCAATGGCGATGGGCAGTCCGTGGGTTTTGTTCAGGTCGTATCCAAAGATCAAGTTATAGTTGAGATAGTCCAGATCATAATCCGGCAGCCACTGACTGCGATTCAGGCTGATGCCAAAATAATGATCCCGGGCGTAGAATCCAAGTGCGGCCGGATTCATGGCCGAGGCGGCCGGATCGGTGTCGAAAATGTTACCATAGGTCTGGCCCATGCCGTTGGCCTGGGCAGAAGGGGAGATCAGCAAAAACAGAACCGCTGCTTCCGAAACCGCAAGAGCGGGGACGGAAAACAGAAACAGGATAAATAGAGTCGTGACGATCCGGATGTGCAAGGGAAAATATTTAGATCGCATAAAAGGTCCTTTCACAGTGACTAATTCGCAGATTGGACGTAAAATCTCAACTATCCAGATCTGACACATTTTGCTGCATCCGTAAAATGAGTATCTGATACCTACTCAGTAGCGTGTTTTCCCTCAACAATATGGCAAAAATATCTTCTCTGAAATTACTTGAGCCCCGTGGCTTTCATATATTCATCACCCGCATAATCTATCATTCAAGTTCAATTTACAAAGATAACCCAAACCCCGGGCTATTTCTTCCCCAGCAGTTTGAACATGTTCTCTTTATACGCATTCACACCGGGCTGATTGAAAGGATTGACGCCGAGCAACAGCCCGCTCACAGCCACGGCAAATTCAAAAAAGTACAGCAGCTGCCCGATGGAATAGGCGTCACGCGCCGGCAGGGTAACCGTCATGTTGGGCACACCGCCGCTGTGATGCGCCGAGGCGGTGCCACGGTAGGCCTGATGATTGATGTAGGCCAGGTCCATATCCGCTAAAAAATTCATGCCGTCCACATCTGTTTCCACATCGGGCACAACCATGGGATGGTGTGATTGCTCGGTCACAACAAAAGTTTCAAATAGATCGCGGCGGCCGTCCTGAATATACTGGCCCATGGAATGCAGGTCGGTGGTGAATACGACGGCGGCAGGGAAGAGGCCTTTGCCGTCTTTGCCTTCGCTTTCGCCGAACAGCTGTTTCCACCATTCGCTCAGGTAGTGAAAATAGGGCTCGAAAACGGCCAGGATTTCGATGGTTTTGTGTTTGTGGTACAGCAGATATCGCGCGGTTGCATAGGTGATGGCCGGATTGGCGAGCACGTCACTTTTGCGTTTACATACTTCCGCCATATCGCGCGCCCCCTGCAACAGCGCCCGGATGTCGATGCC
>JAFGSU010000057.1 GCA_016934435.1 Candidatus Zhuqueibacterota bacterium
ATTATCACGAATGGATTACCCAGCGCCTCCGCTCGCAGTGACAGGGGGGCGGCAAGGGGACTGGTTGATAGCCTCACACATCGACTGAACTTTTTAGCCCCCCAATCCATCCGTCACAACGGCCTCACCATTCTATTTATTTCCGGTACGCCACATAAATATCCGCCTCGATCATCTGCCCCTGATCGCTGAAAAAATGATGGACGAAATAGAGGTTGCCCCGATCATCCAGCGTCGGCTCGCCGGCAAAAGTGGAGACGATCTCATCGGCCGGGCCCCAGGTTCCATCCGCCTGTTTGAGACTGCGATACACCGACGGCCCGGGATGCCCCAGATTGCTCTGACCGCAAAACCATAGTTCGCTGCCGTCCTGCGAAACAAACGGCCAGCCCTGCCAATATTCATCATTTACATTAGGACCCAGATTGACCGGTTCGCTCCAGCCACTGTCGGCGCGCTCGGTTTTCCAGATGTCCATATCGCCGTAACCGCCGTGACCGGTCCAATGAAAATAGAGCGTGCGGCCGTCCGCACTCAGGTGAAATTCGCCGATGCTGTATTGCTGATTGAGCTGTTGACCGGCATTGCGCCAGTCGGTCCATTTCCCGTTTTGCCATCGGGCTGTATAAACATCGATCTCGCCGTAATTGCCGACCCTGACCGAAGCGAACCATAGCGTATCTACGAGCACGAATGGAGCGCCGTCCAGTGATAGATCATCGTTGAGAATGATTCGTTGCGGTTCTTCCCACGTACCACCACTTTTATGGCACCACCAGATGCCGGTGACGCCGTCCAGTAATTGTTCATTCGGCGGCACATCGACGTCCGGCGTGAAAAAGAAAAAGAAGGCATTGCCATCTGGGGAGATGAATGGCGAGTCCTCGGCGCCGGCGGTATTGATGAGCCCGGGCATGGGGACTGGCGTTTGCCAGTCGTTGTGATGTAAAACAGGGGGGTAATTATCGTTTTCCGGCGCTATTTTCACCGCGTCGGCCGGGATAGCCTCCCGGCGTGTCCGGGATTGCTCGGGTTGTTCCGGCTCGGTAGCATCCTGACAAAAAAATGCAGCAGCCAGCATGCATGACAGAGAGATGAGTAAAATAATTTGCCGATTTGGACGAATTCTCGCAACAACCATTTTTTGTCCTCAAAAAAATCAGCCGCCGCAACTATAAACAAATATAAATTTATTCTATTCATATACTCTGCATCCTGGCGTCTGCGCGACCTGGGATGGTTTCAAGTAATATGATATCGTAAATCAATATTTCAAGCCGTGCGGCGGCTGATGTATATTATTTCACCGATTCGGTGCCTACAGGTTAATTAAGTAGCCCTGTGGGTGGCACATTTCAGTTCAATTCGCAGGTTAACACCGAATCTGGGTATTTATTGATCCGATGTCCACAAATTCAAATGATACCATTCCGGCTGAACATTTTTCGTTATTTTCACTGGTTAACAACGAATCCAGCTTGAACAGTTGATCTAAAACGGAATGCTATTGTTCCGCTGATAGCCTACCGTTTCCTGACTGTGGTTTTTTTCCGGGTAGCCTGGAGGTTACCCGATTCGGATTTTGTTTGTGTTTTTTTTACGCTCTTTCCTTTTGTCGATTTGGATTTTTTTACCGAGCTGTCTTTGGCTTTGCTGGATTTTTTCACCGTCGACTTGCTGTCCGAACCCGGTTTTTTGAGACTCTTTGAGCTCGAACTGGAACTGGACCGTTTGTGAACGGCATTGTCACGGGCCTTGGTCGGTTTTCTCAACTCCCTGGTCTTGGTCGCTTCCATGCGCGAACCATCGCTGGACCGGGTTACCTTTCTAACCGTAGTGCCGCTGCCGGTTTTATGGATGACGGCGGTCTCTTTTTTAACCAGAACGGAATTCCGCGGTTTGTAAGCCACTCTTTTCGTCACCGTCAGCGCCGGTGTTTTTCGCGCCACGAAGATCGGATTGCGGGTATATTTGATCGTGCGCGTCCGGTAGACATGGACGTGCACCGGACGATAGGGCCGGTACCAGTAGGGATAATGGTTATAATAGAAAAACGATCGATAGGGACGATAAACAGGCCGGTACATCCATACGATGATGGGCCAGGTATGGAAATGAACGTAGCTGGGGACGAAATAGTAATCGGGTCCGTAAATTACTTCATTGCCGCGGATATGCATGCGATATTCATCTCCGTCGCCTCTTTCCACTTCAATGGTCGCCACATCCTGGAATTCGTCGTCTCCCAGAGCGGCCTGGAGGATGATCAGGTGTGCATAATCATTCACATCTTCAACCACGCGGATGAAATCCACATAGCCGTTGTTGTCCAGATCAAGGTTGTTGATGCCCAGGTCCGGATCGTTGAGGCTTCGTTCAAATTCTTCCAGATTTTCACAGTCCTTGAATAACTCCGCCACGGCGTGCAGGTCCAATCCCTCGGCCGCCTCGGAATTCGCCGCTACAATGGTCACGTCATCCTGTGCATAGGCGTAACAAAATAGCAACAACAAGGACAGGGTTAGCGTTAATAGTATGCGTTTCATGGTTATCTCCTCCAAAATCCTTCCATCTTCTTGCCTGAACGCAAAAATGAGGATTTCCGGATTTTTTTAGTAGAATAATCGTACGGTGAACCGGATTTGTATCCCTGTTTGCGCTACTTATAATACTCTTTAAAACGGATTTAGTTTCCCTGTTTCATAGTAACAATTTTAGAAATGTGACGCAAATAAAAAAATGCAAATTTTCGACATTATTGAGGCTCATTTTTTATTTGCATTTTTTGCTTTCATCACCGACCTGTAAAATCGCCCCAATTTCCGGTCTTTTTTACGTTTTTCCACATAAGACATTTGATAATAGGCTGATTCCTTCATCAGCTTCAGGTAACTCAGATAGCGCGCTTCGCTCAAACGGCCTTCTTCAACGGCGATCCTCAGGGCGCAGCCGTTTTCCTGTTGGTGTCTGCAATCTTTGAAACGGCAGGTACCGGCCAGTTCGTGAATATCGGCGAAGCTTTGCTCGATGCCGTTGTCGGCATCCATCACGCCCAATTCGCGCATGCCGGGCGTGTCCACGATCATGGCGCCGCCCTCGAGGATAATTAACTGGCGCCGCGACGTAGTGTGCTTGCCTTTGCCGTCCTTTTCGCGCACCTCGGCGGTGGCAAAGGCTTCCCGGCCAAGCAGAAGGTTGAGTAGCGTGGTTTTACCCACGCCGGAAGAGCCCAGCAGGCAAC
>JAFGSU010000058.1 GCA_016934435.1 Candidatus Zhuqueibacterota bacterium
CACCGATTCGGTGTCTACAAGTTAATTAAGTAACCCTGTGGGTGGCACATTTTCAGTTCAGTTCGCGGATTAACACCGAATCTGGGTTCAACATGCCGCTTGCATAAATTGATTAAATATGCTATCTTTTAACATTGTGATTCCTTGATCGAGTTTGCGTCTATTTGTTAATGACATGAATCTATGGAATTGCTATTATGATTGGCAAAAAGGTTTCCCATTATAAAGTTCTCGAAAAAATCGGCGCCGGCGGCATGGGCGTGGTCTATAAAGCCGAGGATACCAGGCTCAAACGTACCGTTGCACTCAAGTTCCTGCCGCCGGAGATGACCTGCGACCACGATGCGAAAAAACGTTTTACCCACGAAGCCCAGGCCGCTTCCGCCCTGCAACATACTAACATCTGTACGATTCACGACATCAACGAAACCGACGACGGTCAGATGTTCATCGTCATGGATCATTATAAAGGCCGTACGCTGAAAGAGATACTCGCAGAGGCTGCTGATCGGAGGGTCGTGCAGGAGCGGGAAGAATCGGGAATCCCGCCTCTGGAAAAGGTGGGCACTGGCGCTTCGGGGCCTGGAGAGGGAAAAGTGGGTAATATCCGCCCGGTCCAGCCTTCGGAAACGGGGGACAGGGGGACTGCCGAGTCCCGCTATCCTGAAAGGGCATTCAGGGGGATTGCATCGTTCGATGAAATCCTCGACATCGCCCTGCAGATCGCCAGGGGGTTACGCGAGGCGCACGACCACGGCATCATCCATCGCGACATCAAACCGGCCAACATCATGATCACCGACAGGGGGGAGGTCAAGATCATGGATTTCGGGCTGGCCAAGTTAGCCGGTCAGACCAGGCTGACCCGTGAGGGATCGACGCCGGGAACGGTGGCTTATATGTCGCCGGAGCAGGCGCGCGGTGAGCCTGTGGATCATCGCAGTGATATCTGGTCTCTGGGCGTGGTGCTCTACGAAATGCTCACCGGAAATCTGCCTTTTAAAGGTGAATATGATCAGGCGATGATTTACGGCATCCTCAATGAGGCACCAGACTCCCTCGATGGCGTCGCTCCGGCCGTTCCAGCGGAATGGCAGAGCGTCGTGTTTCAGGCTCTAGAGAAAAATCCGCAGCAAAGATATCAATCCATCGACCAGCTGATCGTCGATTTGAAAAAAGCTGCTGTCGCCGAAATGGACAAAGCCCCAGCTAGGTCCGGCCGATACGCAGGGATCAAAAAAAATAAATGGTTTTTAGCTATCGGGGTGGCATTTGTCCTGTGTGTAGTAATATTTTTTACGATTTTTCTATCCCGGCCGCCGTCGTTGGGACTGGCGGATCGGCAGTCGATCGCGGTGTTTTATTTCAAAAATTTGACCCAGAATCCGGACCTGGACTGGCTGCAGCAGGGAGTGGTGGAATTGTTGAACGCCGGCTTGTCGCGCTCGGCCGATTTGTATGTACTGGATACGCAACGGCTGTTCGAAATTATGACGGAAATGGGAAGGAACGATCGGGTCAGACTGGAGGAATCGGCGTATAGCGAAATTGCCCGTAAAGCGTCTGTTGGAACCGTGGTGTCGGGCAATATCATTAAAATCGGCGATAACCTTCGCATCCAGGCCCAATTGATTGATCCACAGAACGGCGCTATTCTGCTGGCGGATGCGGCTGAGGGGCACGGCGAAGAGGATTTGTTCAGCATGGTCGCTTATCTGGCCGAGAAAATTCAGTCTTTTATGGAAATCAAACTAACCGAACAGGCGGTCAGCGAGAACTGGATCAAGGGTATTTCCACCACATCGGTGGAGGCTTACCGGCATTTTATTTACGGACGCGAATATCTGCTGCAATCCGACTGGTTGCAGGCAAAAGACGAATATGAACAGGCGGTGGCTATCGATTCCAATTTTGCCGTGGCCTTCGTCGACCTCGCGGGTACGTATTGGAATATCGGCGACGTCTATGCCATGAATGAGGCGTATCGAAATGCCCTGCGCTTGCGCGATAAAGTGTCGTTGAAGGAACGACTCATCATCGATATTTTTGACGCAGTGACCCACTATGATAACAAAAGAATCATCACCATCGCCCAACAAATCCTCCATTATGATCCGTATGCCTATTTCTGGCAATACATCCTGGGTCGGGGATACTATTTTGACCATCAGATGGATAGAGCCGTGGAAACGTGGCGGGAACTGGTGGAACGTCGTTACCGCTGGGTATGGACCTATTATTTCCTCGGGCGCGCCTATATCGAGCTGGAACAGGTTGATAAGGCGATCGAAGTGTACAAGAAGGGCCTTGAGGCTGTGAACGATTATCCGAGTTTGTATGGGTGGCTCGCCGTCGGATATTTTCTTAAGGGTGATTCTTTAACGGGCCGGCGATATCATGAATTATTTTTCACAGAATGCCGGAAAGATCGGAATTCAACATTAGAGTACTACCACGATGCTGCCAGGGAGTATAACCGTTTTAATCTGCACAAGCAGGCAATTGATACATATTGGCGAGGATTAGCCTCCTATCCCAATGATGTCGAATTGCGCATGGGACTGGGGCGCGCTTTCATAGCGGTGAGGGAATTTTCTCGAGCTGTGGATATCTATACTGCTATGCTGAACTCCGATTCCTCGCACCATGCGGCTTATTACGGTCTGGGACTGGCTTATGAGCAATTGGGAGAGCGGCAGAAATCGATGAAATCCCTGCGCACATTCCTGATGTATCAGCGGGACGGCGCCGAGGCCCGGGATGCGCAGCGGCGGTTGGATGCGTTGCTGGCAGGGGAATAGTGAACATCGTTATATCGACTTTTGCAGGATGAAACGCGGTAACTTCAGGTAGTCGCACGGTGAGGGTGTGGGTGAAAAAGATATATTTATATGCTGAATATTGAAGTTATGCGGGATAAAACGCCCCCGGTACTCGTTTCCAAACACTCTTAGACCATGGGAACAAAATGAACGCCAAGGCGCCATGTCGATAAAACGCAAGGCAAAATTCATAGAATCTCTGCGTCCTTGCGTACGATTTTTATTTTCAGCGCCAAGCAGTAGAGTAAAAGTATAGCCTCAGTCAAACGTCGATGCCCTACATCCGGAATCATTATCATGGCAATCCATGAATCTTTATGATCAAGTCGTATATTTACAATAAAAATGTATCAATAACTAAACCATATCAGGAGCGAGCATGGACGATCAAACCTATTTTGTCACGGACATCCCGCGACGGGAATTTTTTCGCAAAAGTCTGACCGGAGGATTGGCCATCGCATCTTCGACGGCGCTGATGAATCAATTCCTCTCCTGCCGGCAGGCGCCGATGGAGCAGGGCGAATGGTCCGTGGACCCGGCGCTGCTGCAAAAAACCATCGCCAGAGCCCTGACCAACGGCGGCGAATTCGCCGAGGTGTATGTGGAACATCGCATCTCACGTGATATCCGGATGGAAGAGTCCAAATTCAAGAGCGCCGTCTTTGGCATCAGTCAGGGCGCCGGTGTGCGTGTGATCATGGGCGACAGGACCGGCTACGCCTATACCGATGAATTGAGCGAGGAAAAATTGCTGCGCGCCGCAGAAGTGGCATCGTATGTGGCGCAAACTACGATCACAACCTCGCCGGTCGACATCAAAGCGGAGAATCGGCCTTCCTACATCACCGTAAAATTACCGCTGAACGAGATCGCCGACGAAAAACGGTTAACGGTGATGCAGCGCGCCGACCAGGCCGGCCTGGATTATGACAGGCGCATCAAAATGATGATGGTGAACTATTATGACGAAGTCCGGCGACGCCTCATCGCCAACAGCGAGGGGCTGCTGCTGAGCGACGAGCTGCCGTTGTTGTTTTTCATCGTTCAGGCTCTCGGCGTCGGCGAGAATACCCGTCACATGAGCCGCGAGCGGCTCAGCCGGCACTCCGGCTTTGAGATGTTCGAAGAGGTGACGCCCGAGCAGGTGGCGCAAACCGCCGCGCGCGAAGCCGTTGCCATGCTATCGGCTAAAGATGCGCCCGCAGGCAAAATGGATGTGGTGCTGCAAAACGGCTGGGGCGGCGTGTTAGTGCATGAGGCGGTGGGCCATCCCCTTGAGGCCGATAACATCGCCCGCAAAGTCGGCGCCTTCACCGGTAAAATGGGGCAAAAGGTAGCCAGTGAGCTGTTCACCATGGTCGACGACGGCAGCCTGCCCAATTTCCGCGGCACCACCAATTTCGACGATGAGGGCACGCAGATGCGGCGCAACGTCCTCATCGACAAGGGCGTGCTGGTAAAGTATATGAGCGATATTTTATCGGCCAAACAGCTCAACATCGAGAGAACCGGCAACGGCCGCCGCGAGAGTTTCCGCCACATTCCCATTCCGCGCATGACCAACACCTTTATCGAAAATGGTTCTGATAACGTGGAGGATATCGTCGCTTCAACTAAAAAAGGGCTTTACGTCACCAGCCTCAGTGGCGGCAGCGTCAATCCCATCGACGGCGTGTTCAATTTTACCTGCCGCGAGGCATATCTCATCGAAGACGGTAAAAAGACGACGCCGGTCAAAGGGGCGACCCTGATCGGCAGTTGCATGGATATCATTCAGAACATCGACGCCGTGGCCGATGATCTGGCTTTTGGCCCGGGCATCTGCGGCAAGGGCCAGGTGGCGGAGGTCACAGCCGGTCAGCCTACGGTTCGTGTTCGCGGCCTGGTGGTGGGCGGCAGTCGCGCTTGATCACTGTCTGTAGCGAAATTTAAACTTGAATTCGGTGTTGAAAATATTGCTTGGAGAACAAAATGAATTATAAAGACTTGACCAGCCAATTGGTGAAGAAATGTTTGCGCCGGGGCGCTGATGCTGCGGAAGTTTATCTGGAGAACGGCCGCAATCTGAGCATTGAGGTGCGCAATCAGGATATCGAGACGGTGAAAGAATCGGCGGCGCACGGTGTCGGCTTTCGCGTTTTTGTCGGAGGCAAGATGGCTTTTTCCAGCAGCAACGATCTGTCCGAGCGGTCCCTCGATGATACCATCGCCCGCGCCGTATCGTTTGCCCGATGCACCACCGCCGATGAGAACAATGTGCTGCCGGAGGACATTGGCTTTACCGAGGTCGAAGGTATGTATGACGATGAGATCGCACGAAGAACCATGAATGAAAAGATCGAGCTGTTGAAGGAACTGGAAAAATCGGCCATGCAGGACCGTCGTATCAAAAAAAGCGACGGCGCTCGGTATGGTGAAGGTGAAGCGGATGTATATCTGGCCAATTCGCACGGTCTGGAAAAAAAGTATCGTGAATCGAGATGTTATTTCGGCGTCAGCGTGGTGGCGGAAAAAGGCGAGCAGAAATCGTCCGGCGGGGAATATTGTAGTCGACGGTTCTGGGGCGACCTCAAGCCTGTGGATGAAGTTGCCGCCAAAGCCGCCGAAAGCGCCTATGAAATGCTGGATCCCCGCATGGTCAAAACACAGAAAGCGGCGGTTATCTTTGAACCCGATGTCGCTTATGCCATATTGGGCGGGATTCTCGGCGCCATCAACGGCGAGCGCGTGCTGCAGGGCGCCAGTTTCCTGCGCGATAAAATGGGGCAGAAAATAGGATCGAGCTTGCTGACGTTTATCGACGACGGCACCCTGGCCAGGGGTTTGGCCAGTTCGCCCTTTGACGGTGAGGGCGTGCCGACACAAAAACAGGTGATTATTGAGCAAGGCGTGCTAAAGGGGTTTATCTATAATACCATGGCGGCCAGGCGCGCCGGTGTCAGCAGTACCGGCAATGCCTCGCGCGGTGATTTCACCAGTCTGCCGGGTATCGGCGCCCATAATTTTTATATGACGGCCGGTCCGGATACGCCGCAAGAAATCATCCGCTCCACTAAAAAGGGACTGCTGTTAAAAGGAGTGACGGGATACGGCATCAATGCCGTCAACGGCCATTTCAGCGGCGGCGCCTCGGGCATGTGGATCGAAAACGGCCGCATCAGCTTCCCGGTGCGCGGCCTGACCATTGCCGGAAATGCCTTTGATATGTTGAATGACATCGATATGGTGGCCAATGACCTGGATTTATTCAGAACCCGAACCACACCGACGTTTCGAATCAGGGAGATGCTGGTGGGAGGAGAGTAGGTTTCAGCCCTGGTTATGATCTTGTCGGTTGCTTTTCATGCAAAATAGAGAAAAATTGGTGGGCCATTCGCCTGATCGCCCTACACAAATTCCGGGTTAACCGGAACGGACTTTTCGAGGCTGGCTCAACAAGTAAGTTTGCGAACATTGGCGACTGCAGGTGATCCGATGTTGCGCCCGTCTTAAAATCCATGAAAGGGAGGAAATGACTAAAAATGCAAGCGTGCGTTTGAGTGAAATTGTCGACGCCATGGAGATGCAAGCAGAGGGATCGCATCAATTTTTGCATCTTGCCACAGGTGAAATTTATTATATTTCTGATGAAGAATTTGATTATGCGAAACAGGAAGAACCTCTCGATCATATCCCCGATTGGCAAATCGAGTCGGTGGAACGGGCAAAAACTATTTTGTCCACCGAAGAGTATCTTGCACTTCCATCTACGTTCGATATTCACGAATATGCCATCATGGAACGGTTCTGCCTTTCCATCACCGATGATGCGCTGAGGGATAAGATGTATAACGCCATTAAAGGCTCCGGCGCGTTTCGGCGTTTCAAGGAAAATATTTTTTACCATAATATTGAGCAAGATTGGTATCAATTTAGAGAAGAAGCCTTTTACAAGATCGCCGTCGATTGGTGTAACGATAACAAGATTCCGTTTATTGATGATCGTAACAAAGAGAAATCATTCAAGAACAGTTCTCAGTAACCGGCTATCATTTTACCATTAGGACGAAGGTGTTCCAAAAGGTCAAAAAATCTTAACAATCCAGTTTTTTCGCCCGCTTGCCGGAGAGGGATAGGGTGTGGGTAATATTATATTTTGTTTGAACTTATGTGGAGATACAGGTTTTAGGGTGTTTGATCGTGCGCCGCGCTACGATCATCCCGGCAGCTTCGCCGCTGCACCAGCAGACCAAACCGATGAAAAGCAGGGGGCTGACCATTAGAAAACGAGGAAGGTAAACTGGATTGCGTATTTGCAGATAGGTTACCTTGATGATTCGCCAGATCGGCAATAGAAAAATCGTTGACAGGTACAGGAGGCGAAGCAATTGGGTGAAATTTTCTCCATGAAAACGGACCCGACCGAAGCAGAAACCATGATGGTATTCATGCCTCAAAAAATTGCCCGCATGGGTGATGTTGTGATGATAAATCAGGATATCGGGTAAAAAGAGCAGCGGATGGCCGTCGCGATGCATGCGCCAGTGCATTTCGGTGTCGGAGCAGTAGGTATTGGAAAGCATGGGAGCGTACCTGAGCAGCATCTCCTTTTTATAGGACATATTAGCGCCGGCGATGTCTTTGAGGTACCGCGCCGGGAAACCGGGCATCCACAGGCTGAACTCACAAAAGTAGGCGGCCCAACCGACATAGCTTTCGGGATTGGCGTTGGCGATGGCGCCGCCGATGGCAATTTGCGGCGAATGGTGGGCTCTGACGATTTGCTCGATCCAGTCCGGCGCCGCCGTGCAATCGCTGTCCAGGAATGCGATGATTTCGCCGCGCGCCAAGGTAAGACCAGTGTTGCGGGCGTCGCCGCAGTAGGCTCTCTTTGTTAGATGTTTAACCCGTATCTGCGGAAATCGCTCGACGACGGGCCCGATGTAAAATTCCGAGGAGCTATCCACCACAATGATCTCAAAAGGAATCCATGTGCGCTGCTGTTGCAAAGATATCAGGCAGGCTTTAAGCAAGGGCAGCCTGGGTTCATAAGAGGCAATGATCACCGATATGGTTGGTTTTATGGCTTGATCGGATACGGGCTTTTCCATCTGATCGGTCTTCATGTTTGCTGATCCATTATATGAACGACAAAATCCTTTTTTAAACACAATATATGCAGTCGAGACTCCCTCCCGGTCATACTGCTTTTCAGCTCTACGGTATTAATTTTTTACCTGAAAAATATGCGAGACGCAGCGGTCGACACCGGCATAGTTCATCACACAGTGACCGCAGCGAAAGTCATCAATTTCTCCCCGCCGGAACCGGCTGCGCAGGCGCCGCATCCCGGCGCCGTACCATACATCCGTCAGGGAAGTGCCGTTTTGAAAGACATTGCCCAGCGTCAGTTCGTTTTTGTTATAATAATCGCAGAGCACGACTTCGCCGTCCCAGTAGACGACGGGATGGTTCCACAATTTCTTGCAGGTATTGGTAATTCGGATGGGATTTCCGTCTTTGTCGTAGGTCATGCGGCGATATTCAGGTTTTTTCGGCACCAGGCAGCGGCCGTCTTTTTCATTGTCGAAACTGTACATGGTCTTGAGGGTAAAACAGTCCACCCCCAGCTTTTGGGCCAGGGCTTTCATGGCTTCGACCTGGGTTTCATTGTCGCGGGTGACCAGCATGCGCAGGTTGATGCGCGGCAAGGTGGCGCCCAGCTCTTTTTTTCGCTGCAAGAGCTTGTTCAGACCGCGAAGGGCGCGGTCGAAATCGCCGCGATGGCGATATTTTTCATAGGTGGCGGCGTCGATGCCGTCCAGGGCAAAAATGAGCACATCCAACTGCGATTCGATGAGGCGATCGGCATGGTCGCCCTGTTCAAAAAAATGCCCGTTGGTGCTGCTGATGAACTGCAAGCCTCTGGATTTGCCATACCTGATCATATCATAGACGTTCGGATGCATGAACGGCTCGCCCCAGCCCCAGAAATGTATTAAAAAGACGCGCTCTCCCACCTCATCGATGAGCTTTTTATAGTGATTGAAATCCATGAATCCCCTGGATTGGCGATCGGTGACCACATGGCATACCGGACAGCGCAAATTGCATATATTGCCCGGTTCGATCTGCAGGATCGTCGGCGGCGTCCAGACGCGATTCAGCCGCAGGGCATTGGCCAGCCCATTGCTGATGAGCGTAAACAAACGCTTGCCCGAGAGGTGGTTGAATTCAAACGCCACTTTATCAAAGGTTACGGTTGTTTTACGCAGTAAAAGCGCCCGCAGGGCGATGGCCAGGTTGTTCATCATGTTAAACAATCCTATTTTTTTACAAATATTAATTTTTTCGAATTGAAATTGACAAAATGGTTCAATATCACGCCATCTACAAACGAGCCGACGTTGGAATCATTAACTTAATCCATGAAAGCCGTCTTACAACCTGATGCACGCAAAGATTATGCAGAACATGGCAGCAATAGGCACAATCCATGCTTTCGATGATGTGTTTATATCCATCATGATGGATTAGCTGTTTTCGTAATTTTTGAATAGGCCGGTCATTCCAGATAACCGAAAAGGGCTGTTGATTAATGTCTCCCAACATCAAATGGTTGGGATTGTTGCAAAATGTGACCGAGCCGTTACTTCTGATCCTGGCATGTGACCAGGGCATATAACAGGGAACTGTCTGCCAGACATCCGGACCGATTCGCATACGGTGTAACAGATCATTTAGGTTATGATCGACGCCAAAGTCGATTTGTTTGAGCTGCATAATTTCTTTCTCCACAGTTCGTTTCTGATTTGTCGTCAAAGCGATCGCTTCCGGATTGCCAGGTAATGGTTTTAAGGGTGAAAAGGTAACGCGATCAAATCCCAGCTTATGCGCGCGTTTTAACAAGGATGCCATTTCCCTGTAATTGAAACGATGAAGGGGTTGATGCAGTATAAACCTGGTTTGTGCAAATTTTTTCTTTGCGAGCGACAATCGGTTCATATTATCCCACATTTTCTCAAGCCGACAGCCATCTTCCCGGCTGTATAGGGTTGGCCAGTCCTGAGGGGAGGATATCCAGGTGGAAATTTGCAGTTCTTGTGGCGGGGACTTGATCAAGCCGGCTATCTGAGCCTCATCCAACAGCGTTCCATTGGTGAACAGGTGAGTCTGCAGCCTGTGCTAGTTGAGCAGCGCCATAATCGCGAAAAAATCGGGGTGTAACATGGGCTCGCCGCTGCCGGTTAGCTGTATTTTATGCGTACCGAGCTTTTTCAGATCAGAAACCAATCGCTGAAGGGCGTCAAGCGGAAAAAAGAGCCTGTCAGAGTTCTTCATTTGCCTATGAGTGGCTTCGGAATGATAGGGACACCCTGGACACATTAGATTGCA
>JAFGSU010000059.1 GCA_016934435.1 Candidatus Zhuqueibacterota bacterium
CCATGGCGTCCAGCTCGCCGTCGGGCAAATTGCCGGCATCGAGCTTGCTGTGGGGAATCCGTGATAGGCGTAAACGGTTGTCGGATGCGCGCTCGAGTGTGATGCGCAAAAATTTGCTCACCGGTTCCGCCTCGATCAGAAAAAATAGGCCGGTGAGCTCATTCCCATCCATCGGCACCATCAAGGCGGACGAATGAGCAGTTGATGATTTTGCACTTCTAGTCGGACGGGTAAAAAGCAATGCCTGCCATTTTTCCATCTGCAGGGCGAACAGGATGGCGCACAAGCGCTTGTGGATGACATGTTTTAATTGCAAAAAATCATCCACCACCGTTAGTCGGGCATAAAAACAGATGTTAAACACACCCAGTGCAGCGAGCCCAGGCAACTTGTCGTTGTCGATGCGTTTTTGCGCCATGATATCGGTCAGCCCCCAGACGCATTGATCGGCGATTTCGTGCACCAGGTCATCCACAAAGGATGTTATATCGCCTAATACCGTAATCTGATCGAGATCGATGCAGTATTGATTCTTCGATGGTCGCTGTATCATCAAGCCGAGGGGCGTGATCATATTGAATTTTTGTGGCTTGGGATCGGTCATGAATCGCTATTTTTCAATTTGTTTACAAGGATTGTACAGCGAACCTGATGCCTGTAGCTAAATATTGTAATGCCCGGCGTCATCCTGGATCAATTTTACCAGAGAAAAGCGCTGACCCCCATACTCAAACCAATCTGGGTACCGCTGATGGATTCATCGACGCCTTCCTTTTTATAGCTCTCCATCAGATAATACACTTTGCCGGTGAGGCCGACATTTTTCGCCGCCATCATGGTTGCGCCCACCCAAAACTTGATGTCCATCTGGCTTTCTTCAAAAGTCACATCGCCATTCTCGCTTTTGCCCGATATCAACATCACGGAAGCGCCGATGAATGGATACATCTGGCTGTATTCGTCGCCGATGTAAAAAGCGGCAAAGGGGCCGCCGCCCATTCCCGTCACCTTTGATTCGCCCTGTGAAGTGGATGCATAAAGCAATTCTCCGCCGATGCACAGGTTCGGCATGAAGAAATAGCCGAGCGATGGATTGACGAGCATGAGGGTTGCCTTTTCACCATTGACTTCGTTCAGGTCGCCGCCGGCGCTGGCAAAACTGATCTCTCCACCGACGGTAACAGCGCCCTTGTCAACCGCATAATACTGGGCGCTGGTCACCGTGAATAAAAGAAGGATGAACAAAAATGGAATGGTATAATTTTTCATGATCCCCTCCTTGATTAAATTGGGTGCGATATATATTGCTGCGCATAAACAGCTGCCAATGGAACGCAGTGGAATGGCCGGTCCGAGTTTATACTGTTGTTAGACATTAGCAACTCATGATTCAAATGCAACACGAGTCAATCCTGACTGTCGGATGATGGATTGAAGCGTTCCGATTTTTGTCAATAACTCATCCCTAGCGACAACTAAATCATAATCCGATGATATGCCGACTAAAGATGTGCCATTTATTTTTGAACGAATACAATATATCCCAAAATATCCATGAAAATAGTACTAAATATAGTATACAAAATTTTACGCGATAAATCAACTATTTTTCCTGTAATGAATCGGCCCGGACACGCTTTCGATTCGATTGCGCTAAAAGGTCAGATAAAACGTCGTCCCCGAGTCGGTTTCGGACTGGACGCGAATGCCGCCGTGATGCAGCCGCATGATCTGCCGCGACAGACTAAGGCCGATACCCGATCCACCCTCTTTGGTGGAGAAAAAGGGAACAAAGATTTTTTCCAGATTCTCCGGCGATATGCCCGGGCCGTTATCGCTCACCTGTAAAACGACCCGACCCCGGTAGTTTAATGACGCTTTCAGCTGGATGGCGCCGCCCTTTTTCCCTCCCAGCGCCTGCAGCGCATTCATCAGCAGGTTGATCAATATCTGCTCGACAAGATCAGGGTCTGCCTCCATCTGCAGTGATCTGGGTTCGATCTGCCGGCTGAAATGAATATTTTTTCCACTTATATGCACTTTCATCAGGCGCTCCACCCGTTCGAACAGTTCTGTAACGGCAAAAATCTGTATTCTGGGCTTTGGCACCAGGGTCAACGTTCGAAACGAATCGACAAAACGGAGCAGCCCCTGACTGCGTTTTTCGATGGTTTTCGCCGCCATTTGTATATCCTGGAGCCATTCGTCGTCCTGCGGCCGGAGTGGATTCGCCAGACTTTCCCGGCCTTGAACCAGATCGTTGATGGTGGAGGCCAGCGATGAAATGGGCGTCACCGAGTTCATGATCTCGTGTGTTAATACGCGGATCAATTTCTGCCAGGCTTCCATCTCTTTTTCTTCCAGTTCGCGATGGATATTCTGCAAAGACACGAGTCGATAGCGTTCACTCCCCATCTTAAATTCCGTTGCATACAGGGCGAGGTAGAGGCTTTCGTTTTCATCCTCAATTTTGACAAAAGCCTTTTCCCGGGATGGCAGCCGCATGAGTGTTTCCACCAGTTCAGGGCTCAATTTTCCTAATTGCGAAATGCTCCGTAATCTCGGTACTTTTAACAATTGCTTGACGGCATTATTCATCAGCTCTATTTCGCCGGTGGCGCGGAAAACGATCAATCCCATACCGATGTGCTGCACCACCGTCTGCAGATATTGATAATGCTCCTCTTTCTCCGCCCGCGTTTTGCGAAATTTTTCCAGCACCTCCGACATGGCGCCCTGCAGGGCTGAAAAAGAACGGCCCATCCCTTCGTCCTTGAAGGATTGCGAAAAATCGCTGTAGCGGATGGATTCGATGAACCGGGTTAAATCGCGGTTGGTTTTATTGACATAGTGAATCAAAGCGTATAGTTGATAGCAGCTGAACAGCGCAAGAATGATGACGAGGGAGGTGATTTTTAATTGTAGCAGGAAATAAATGGTTCCAGCCAGCGATAGCGTTAAAAAGACCAAGCGCAGGGTGCAGATGGTTGTGAACCGTTTATAAACCATATTTTTCGATCCTCCGGTACAGGGCGCTGCGTGAAAGCCCCAACTCTTTGGCCGCATAACTGATGTTGCCGCCGGATTTTTCCATGGCCTTGCGAATGAGCATTTTTTCGACCTGTTCAACGTTGAGTTCATCCACGGCAAGCTGTGAATCCGGCTTTTCCTGCTCGGATATGAACAGGTCCATCGGCTGCAGGGTTTTCGATTCACTCATGATCACCGCTCTTTCAATGGCATGGCTGAATTCGCGCACATTGCCGGGCCAGCGGTATTTTTCAAGTTTTTTCAGGGTTGAGGGATGGACGCTCTTCAATGGCTTGTTATATTTGCGGCAGTAGAGCTGCAGAAAATGATCCAGTAACAGCGGGATATCATCGACTCGTTCCCGCAGGGGCGGGATATGGATTTCTACGGTATTGATGCGATAGAGCAAATCCTGCCGGAATTTTTTTTGCGCCACCATATCGTAGATGGGCAGGTTGGTAGCGCAGATGATGCGCACATCCACTTCAATGGTCTGGTTCGAGCCGATGCGGGTGACGCTGCGCGACTCGATGACGCGCAGCAGTTTGGCCTGCAGCGTCAGGGGCAGATTGCCGATTTCGTCGAGAAAAATCGTCCCGCCGGAAGCGACTTCAAAACGGCCGGCACGGTTGTCTTTGGCGTCGGTGAAGGCGCCTTTCACATGGCCGAATAGTTCGCTCTCGAACAGGGTCTCGGCAATGGCGCCCATATCGACCGATATGAAAACCTCTCCGGCGCGCCCGGACTGGCGATGCAGTTCGCGAGCCACCAGTTCTTTTCCGGTTCCGTTCTCGCCCAGGATTAATACATTGGCGTCGGTTTTGGAGACCTTTTCGATCAGGGCAAAAACCTCCTGTATGGCCTGACTCCGCCCGATAAAATCCCGAAAGGGCTGGTCCAGATCGGCGGCCAGGCGCTCCTGTCGTGATCGCAGCGCACTGGCTTCCAGACGGGTGCGACGAAGTTGGAATGCCGTCGACAGGGTGGCGAGGAATTTTTCATTTTGCCAGGGCTTGAGAATAAAGTCCATGGCGCCCTCTTTGATGGCTCGCACCGCCATTTCCACATCGCCAAAAGCGGTGATGAGGATGACAACGGCATTGGGATCGATTTCAAGGATTTTCTTCAACCAGACAAATCCCTCACGGCCGTTGGTGGCGCCGCGATTAAAATTCATGTCCAGGAAAATCACATCGTAATTCTCATTTTTCAAAAGCATCGGAATGGCCGAAGGGCTTTTTTCGATGTGAATCAAACGGACGTGTTGTTTTAACAATAAACGCGCCGCCTGCAGCACGTCCTCATCATCATCAATGATGAGGATTTTACCGTTCTTCTTTTCCATACCTGTTTCCAAGATGATAGACAAATCAAGCTAAATTACACCGATTCGCTGCCCACAGGTTCAAACATTACTCTTTTGGGTGGCACCTTATCCGCTCAGTTCAAGTTACTAAAAAATTTAGGAAAACATTCAGCGGAATCGATAGAATGTAATAAAAATAACTTTATCGGTCAATTATTACGATGGAAATCAACTGTGCGAATTCGAACACTATAATTTACGATATCGGACATGAAAATCAACCGAAAAAAACGAAATTTACCCTTTTTAGCTTTGATCGGGTTTGGCATTGTTATTGCGTTTGCAAGGGAGTGAAACAGGCAATTATTTACCGCAAGGAGAAAACTGTATGGGCATGGACCGGAAAATAGAGAAGAAAAAGTGGCCCCCGAAAAAAATAGCCTTTATTGCATCGATTTCTATTTTTGTACTTTTTACGATATACGTCATCACCATTAGTTTCGACGCTTCATCAGTCAATGTCAGGCGCGAGCGCATAACCGTTTCCACGGTAACTAAAGGCCCCTTTCAGGAATTCATTCCGGTGGTGGGCCATGTTTTGCCCATCAACACTGTATATCTGGACGCAGTGGAGGGCGGTCGGGTCGAAGAAATTTATCTGGAGGCGGGTTCGGTCGTTAAAAAGAACGATAAAATATTGAAACTCGGCAACACCAGCCTTTTGCTCGATATCATGTGGCGCGAAGCCGAACTGTTTCAGCAGAGCAATAATCTGCGCAATACGCGCCTGTCGATGGAGCAGAACCGTCTATCGCTCAAGCGTGAGATGATCGAGGTGGAAAACCAGCTGAAACAGCAGCGGCGCCTGTATAATCGGTCGCAGGAATTATTTGATAAAAACTTGATCTCCCAGCAGGAATATGAAATCGTCAAAGATCAGTATGATTACTTGGTGGCGCGCCGGGATTTAGCTCTGGAAACGCAAGAAAATGACATCAAATTTCGCCAGGCGCAAATCGACGCCCTGGA
>JAFGSU010000060.1 GCA_016934435.1 Candidatus Zhuqueibacterota bacterium
AGAGATGCACGCCGGGCGCGGCGATATCCAGATCATCGCCGTAATTGCTGCCCCACCAGCCCTCGCCGTCGCAGCTGGTGGTTTTATCCTTGCGCTCGTCGCATTCGCTGCTGGCGCCCACGGCCATGGCCTCCTCATAGCGCGCCGGGTGATTGATCGGCGTGGTGTTGGAATTGCCGGCTGCAAAACAGCATAAAACATTATCAGCACGCGCGTCGACAATGGCATCACGAACAGCCGTGATATCGCCGCTGGCGCGCCAGCTGCAGCTAATGACCGCGCCGTCATAATCTCCGGCCATGTCTACCGCATAGTTAATGGCGTCGGCGCGATTCTGGTTCATTCCGGAGGTCAGGTTGACGCGCAGCCCCATGAGCCGGCAATGGTGGGCAACGCCGGCGACGCCCAGGTTGTTATCGGTCACCGCAGCCGCCAGACCGGCGCAGCAGGTGCCGTGGCCATAGTCATCATCGGAAGCGCTGACGGGCTGCGGAAAGGGATCTCGATCGTTGCTGGCAAAATCCCAGCCAATGAGATCGTCCACCAAACCGTTGCCGTCGTTATCCACGCCATTGAGGTCGCCCGGGTCCATAACCCAGTTGCCGCCCACCTGCTGCATGGTGCGTCCGTCGCCGTCGGCATCCTCCCCCAGGTTCTGCGCAACATTGGCTCTTAAATCCGCATGTTTCCAATCGATGCCGGTATCGATCACCACCACCAGAATATCTGCGTCGCCGCGTTCGATGTCCCAGCCCTCGCGCGCATCGATGTCGGCATCGGCAGTGCCGCCGCCGGCGCCGGTGTTGTTCAACGCCCACTGCTGGGCGTAATGAGTGTCGTTGGGATCAAAGGCGTAATCATTAAAACCGATATAACTGAGCTCGGCGAACCGAACCTGCGGCATTTCCATAAAGGCGCGAATGGTCCCGAATAATTCACCATCCGCCGGCAGCGACAGGGTGTAATACCCATAGGTCCATTGCTGCTTGATAACATCACAACCGGCGGATTTTATAATCCCGACCATCTCCTCACGAGACAGGGCTCGATGGAACTGAACGGTGAATTCATCAGGGATAAAATAACGCGTATTTTGATCCTGGTCGATCATAACCGGACAGGCGGCCGCCACCGCGGGCTCACGCTCCAATTTTTGCAGCATATCCGCCATGGAAGCGCCTGCTGGCACTTTGAAGACGCCAAACTGATGCAAAGTCACAGCATCATGCACGGGTGCCAGCCCGTTGGACGCGATCACGGAAGCAACCGCCGCTTTTTGCAGGGTATTGCCAGCGGTCGCGAATTTGATCATCAGCTCATCCGATTTAGGCACGAAAGTAAATCGGGTGCCGAACAGTTTATCGACATACTGGGTATTAGCTCGACTTGCATCCACCCGGCCGGCAAATGACGCCGCAGCAGCGCTCAAAAGCAGCAGACAAAGCAAGCCAATGACCAATATTTTTGTTTGGTCTCTCACGGCAGTCCTCCTAATTTTTACACCGAAAAATTATTTACGGCCAAGTGACCCTCATTGAGGGAATAGCCGCTGGTATTTAGAAACAAGATTGTTTTGCTGCGCAGTACAAGTGTTGTTTTAAGTTCGAACCATACGAATGGGAAGTAACAGTGAGAAGCTATCTTTTCTTATTTGGTAACCGGTTCAGGATGTGTATGAGAAGATGCAGTTTTTTCATCAAGAGTTTTCGGCTGTGGCGACCTTCCTCTATGAATATAAGATATAAATCGGCAATATCAAGTCTTTTCAAGTTTTTATTATTAATATGTGCTGCTCGTCACCGTAAAATGCGGCAGTATAGCGATCAACGCAGCAGCAATGTTTTGACCAGCTTCTTCGTCTCAGGCGTTTCCAGCTGGACAAAATAAAGGCCTGTGGGGAGGCTTTCGGCTTCCCAGATAATCGTATGTTGACCTTTCGGCAGCATGTCGTGAAACAGGGCGGACACTTTTTGCCCGCGCACGTTGTAAGCATCGGCACGCAGTTCATCCCTCGCTAGCATCGTCACCTGAAAAGTAGTCCGGTTGTTGAACGGATTGGGATAGTTGGCCGAGACCTCGAACCGCTCCGGTGGTTTCGTCTCTGCTTCTTCAATACCGGTGTAGACATCGCGATAGGTTAAAACAGGCGGCGACGCGCCAGCATCATAGTACCGCCAGTCGCCGTTCAAATCGGCATAAATCTTGATGTTGTTAAAGACGCGGGCATCGCCGGAGATAGTCGGATTGGCCACTTCCGCATGATGGACTTCCATGGCCAGAATATTTTGGCCGATTCTCAGCTGTTTCAATATCTCCGCATCCAACACCACCACTTTGGTGAGCGGATTGACGGGTTCATTACTGGCATAGGAATCATAGTCGGGATTCAAGGTGGTCATGTTCAGGGATGCGATCTGCCGGCCGTTCAGGTAGGCGATGATGCCGTCGTGTCCTTTCAGGAAAACGCCCAATCCCACAGCCGTGAGCGAATCGGTCAATTCAAAGGTCTTGCACATATAGAGCGCCCTGACCGTTTCGCAGGTGGTGTGATCGGTGCTGTTGCCGTAGCCGATGGGGCCCTGACCTAACTTCCACTCAGAATCGAGGTAATCCGGTTCATACCAGTAGATGGGGGTCAGCGAGAGATCATAAGTTACAGTGATAGCCATGGAGGTTCCGGACTCGTTGCCGTACATATCTTTGGCGCGCACATAATAGGTTTTGCATTCGCCGTTTTCGCCGCTAAGAGTGGCGGTATGATAGATGGCGCCCTGGACGGTCTCGAATTCATGCGGCATGTCATCGAACGTCTGATCCGTCTCGCTGAATCGGAGAAACGCGCGTTTGTCGGTGACAAATTCCACCTCCACCGTTTTAGCAGCCACGGTGAGCATGAAATCGGGTTTTTCGACGAACTGTGGGGGATTCGACCTGTCTTCGCTCCATTCCATGGTTTGCTGAATGTAGGGGATGGAAGATGCTTCATTTTCGAAATAGGTCTCATAGGTCCAGGTATCTTCATCCCAGGCGCGCACGACCACAGTGCCGACTTCGAGGCAGGGGGCATCTTCGATGAAGCGTTTATTGTTGCTGCGCAGCCATTCCGCGGTCTGTTTTTTGAATATCATCATATAGGTGCTGCGCGCATAGATTGCCTGCTCCGCCTGTACCAAAACCAGATAAGGATCCATGGTGCGCATGAAATTGACATCGGAGGAGCCGTGAAAGTGGTGGTTGGCATGAAACAGGTGCGAACGGATTTCGCCCGGGAAGGCGTTGAGCATGGAAACCTGCTGGCTGGCGTAGCAGTCGCCGCCGTGATGATAGACAAAGCCGTTATATTCCAGCCGCAAGGCGATGGAGGTGGGATTCAGATCGGCGCCCTGCGCTGGGATGCCGGTGTTGAGGATTTTGATTTGTGTTCGCTCGATATCCAGCGTTTGTCCTGTCTTGACAGTAGTATTGTCATAAAAATGATCGACATTGAACTGCGATTTTATTTTAGCGCCGCGGTCGCTGGCATCGTGATCTTCATGGTAGTGGGTGAGAATGAAATAATCGATTTTATCGATGTTATTGCCGTGCAACAGCGGAATCAGGGTCTGGTCGCGTTGCGCGGCAGTGGCGCAGTCGATCAGCAGCGTTTTCCCCGTAGGCAGGCAGACAATCACCGCCGCGCCGTGCGAGATATCCGGGACGATGATTGTCAGCGGCGCCGGATTCAGCGCAGGCAGTACGGACAGGTTCATGGTCAGCGACTCGCTTCCATCTAAATTGATCGAAAGCTGCTGTGAACCTGCTGGGATCGTGGCCAGCGATGATGCTTTGATTCTCACCCAGTAGGCATCTTCCTGATGCGGATATTCGGTGATGGTGTGTTCGAGCTCCTGATTATCGGCGGTTACGGAAGCGACCGTACGGCCGTAGGTGTTGATCTTGGCGACAATGTCTCTGGGAAAAGCCTGATAGAAGACATTGTTCACCGGCGTCATGGTCAGCGCAAATTCCACCGAATCGATTTCGAGGTAATCCAGGTCCATGCCACTGCCCCAGTTGGGGTAGAGTTCGAGGGTGTTATCGCCGGCGTCCAATTTTGCCCGCCACTCGTTGATATTCCAGCCGGTCGCGTAACCAAAGCCGATCTGGCTGGTGCGGTCGTTTTTAGTAAAATAATTGACGTGCTCGCCGGAGGGCGCCTTGTAGCGAAATTTTAGCAGATACCAGCCGGCGTATTCCATCGCCACATTCCAGCGCACCCTGCCGCTCGTGGCAATCCGGAGGAATTTGCCATTGGAAGCGCCGGCATCGGATATGAGGGCAAAATCCTCATAGGCGCCGTGTTCAGCCTCGATTAATTTGGGCGTGAAGGAAGCAGTCTGCGCCGGATTCCCTGAGGCGTCCCCCAATGATGGTAATACCGTCAGCAGGAGCAATAATAAAGCGTATAGAAATGATTTCATCGTCTAATCCTCCCTGATTTGGGCGTGCCGGATGGTACTGAGGCTGTTTAAAAAGCCCAAGATTTTTAGTAAATCAAATTACATTTACAAATATTTAATGATAGTAATATTATATTTAATTAGTAGTTATGTGTAGTCTACCTTCGAGGTGGCCTACATATGAAATGGACCAAATTCTACTTTTCGGACAGCCTCGTGACTTGTCAACTTGTTAATTTTTGGCTTTAGCCAAACATACATGGATTAAGCCACCCATCACAAATTGGGTGTTAAATCGCGAACTTTGAAAAGATATGCTCATCAGGATATTCTGATGAATGGCGACAATGTGATTTAATCTTCCAGGCTGTCTAAAAGCCATCGGAAAAAAAAGGAGCGGACAGGAATGTCCGCTATCCGGCACATCTAAGGGATTTCATTTCAGCACAATCATACGCTTCACAGCCGAAAACGTCCCGGTTTGTAATCGATAAAAATAAACCGCACTGGGCAGATCACGCGCGTCGAATGTAACCGTATGTTCTCCGGCCTTTTGCATCCCGTCGAAGATCATTGCCACCCGTCGACCGGTTATATCAAAAATATCCAGGCGCACCCTGTCCGCAGCCGGCAACTCGTAGTGGATTCTGGTAAAGGCGTTGAACGGATTCGGCTGGTTCTGCATCAGCCGGACCTGCTTCGGCAGCGATTGAGCGCCCGCAGGAACGCCCGTCAGAATATCACCGAGAATCTGCCGCTTCGGTTCATGACCGGCATCATAGTAGTCCCAGTCCTCCCCCAGATCGATAAAAAATTGATACTGGTTAAAAACCCTGCCATCAAAAGATACATCCGTTGATGGGACATCCGCAGTATGCACCTCAACAGCCATCATATTTTC
Organism: Candidatus Zhuqueibacterota bacterium; assembly: GCA_016934435.1. GTDB lineage: Bacteria > Zhuqueibacterota > Zhuqueibacteria > Residuimicrobiales > Residuimicrobiaceae > JAFGSU01. The sequence continues at coordinate 5,341 of JAFGSU010000060.1, forward strand.
GCCGATGCGCAGCGATTCCAGCGCCTCCTGGCTGAATACAAATATTTTGCTGCTCTTACAGGCGCTCAATGCATGGGAATCATAATCCATATCGAGACCCGTGGTTATATTGACGCGGCCAATCTCCAATCCGTTTACATAGGCGACGGCGCCGTCGTGACACTGGACCAGGAAACCCAGCGCTGCCGGTATTTCGTTCAGTGAAAATGCTTTACGAAAATACACCGTCTTTGCCGTATCGGTGCCGGTGATATTGCAGGGGTCACCAAATCCCAACGGCGCGGCGCCCGATTTCCAATCATCGCTTCGATAAACGATATCGTTCCAATGAATCTCTCTTTTCAGCGTGTCAACATAAAAGGTAAACCGCAAGGGTTCCGTCACATTGCCCGCCAGATCCACAGCTCTGACAAAGTAGGTATAGGTATGGCCCTGTGCCCCGGTAAGGGTGGTTCGGTGCTCGTGCGAACCCTGGCCTTCGTCGAATTCGAACGGCATGGCGATATAGTCCTGTTCCTGAGCGCTATAGCGCAGGGAAGCTCTTTCGTTGGTGACGATTCGAATTGTAAAAGTTGTAAAGGTGATGGTATCCATCGCGGCCGGGTAAACTAAAAATCGCGGCGCTTCCATGTCAGCCTGCTCCGGGCCGAACATATCCGGCAAATCCTGTTCGAACAACGTGTAAGGATCCTGATAAAACTTGATAAAATCGGGTACGGTGGCATGCCCGGGATAGGGCGCGAAAAAGTGGCCGGTATGGGCGTTGCGCCAGACCGCGGCATAGACCACCCGGCTGGTGAGGGAATCGGCCTTGAAAGGCGGCAGCAGATTAGCGGTAAACCAGTTGGCTGTGGGCAGGTTTTCCTGCCCCACTTCGGTGACGGCGGCCACTTTGCCGCGCTCCAGGCCCAGTTGCGCCGGAATGCGAATACGCTGAGCGAAATGGCCGGGCGAGCCCTGTGAAGTAAAATAAAAATCCATGCCAAAGATGTCGACATAGGCATCGCCGGGATAGATGCGCAAATAGGCCTCGCGGTCATAAAAATCGGACGGCGAAATAGCATAGATCAGATTATGCACGTTGAGGGAATCGCGCAAAAAGACCTGGGTGAATTGCCATATTTGGTTGTACTGTTCGATGGTGCAGCGTCCGGCGCCCCACCAG
>JAFGSU010000061.1 GCA_016934435.1 Candidatus Zhuqueibacterota bacterium
CCATGGCGGCAAATCGCCGATATCGCCGTCGGTGACGTGCGCTATTATGACGCGGCAACAGCGACCTATACCTATGTGGATGAAAATGTGCCGTTAGGGTACGGTTTTTATTATTCCGTCACCGCCTATGACGGCGGCCACGATGCCTGGGCCATAGACCCGGCTGTAAATGTGCCGCCGTTAGAGTCGTCGCTTTTCGCCAATCGCACCCGGACGGCGTTTTACACCACGCTGACGCCCAGCGAAAGCGATCTGGAAAAGGTGACCGTGGTGCCGAATCCATTTTACCGCAGCTCCGGTTTTCAACTGGCCGGCGATGTTAAATTGATCCAGTTCGTCAATTTGTCGCAGACCTGCACCATCGAGATTTATACCGTGCGCGGCGACCTGGTCAAGACCATTGAACACAACGATCCGGGCTCGGGTGTGGCGGTGTGGAATCAGATCAGCGATTACGGCCAGTACGTCAAGAGCGGCATGTATTTTTTTCGCGTCACCAATCCGCAGGGTGCGAGCAAGATGGGCAAGTTTGCGATTGTGAATTGATGGAGGGCGGCGCTCGGTCGTGGCCGGGTGGAGTCGAGCCTTTGTTGTTGATTGCAATTTTAGGACGCGACGGAACGCTTCGCTCCAAAGGATTATTTGTTACAGTTGGAGAGCGGTGCTCCGTCGGGCCAGGTGGGTGGGGGGCTCAGCGGTCTCAGCGCGGCGGTTTAGAACGATAAAAGGTAACTTGAATACAATTACCGGAACATATTTATACTCCAAACCAAACGGAGAATAATTCGCAATATGAATAAATGTCTGTCCCTGTTATTTATTTTTGTGATTCTTTCCACCTTTCAGTCACCGGCGCAGGAGTTTAACAAAGTCGGCACTTCGGGATTTGTATTTCTGGAAATCCCGGCTTCGGCCCGTTTTGCCGCTCTGGGCGAGGCCGGCGTCACCATGCTCGATGCAGGATCGGAAGGCCTCTACGTCAATCCGGCGTTGACGGCATTGGGAAACCAACGTTTCACCCTCAATGTCTCCTACGCCAACTGGTATGTGGAGACGCAGCACCAGGCTGTAGCCCTGACCTATCGGGTGCCGGTTATCGGCACGTTTGGTCTGCAGGCCATCTATTTCGATTTCGGCACCATTGAAAAAACTATCAATCCGACATTGTCACAGACCGGAAGCTATATCAGTCTGGGCGAATACAGCGCCGGCGCCTACGCCGTGGGTTTGAGCTTTGCACGGCAACTCACCGACAGGTTTGCCTTTGGCGCCTCGGTAAAATATGTGCGAGAAAACATCGATACCTATCATGCCGACAATGTGGTGACCGATATTGGATTCGTCTACCTGACCGGCTTTCACAGCCTGCGCATCGGCACGTTCCTGCAGAGTTTCGGGCTGGAGACCAAATATGCCGGTGAGAAATTTAAAATGCCGCAGCAACTGAAAATGGGTCTTTCCGGCGAACTGTTGGGAAACATGGCTGCGGCCAATCGCCTGACGCTTTTAGCCGAGGCCGTTCAGCCCAACGATAACGACGGACGCATCCACATGGGGATGGAAGGATTGCTCCTCAACGCCCTCTACCTGCGCGGCGGCTATAAATTCGGCTATGAACATGAGAACCTGTGCCTCGGGTTCGGGCTCGCGTTCAACAGCACGTTCGGCAGGATGCGCTGCGATTTTGCTTATATGAAGCACAAGAGTCTGGATCAGACCATGAGATATACCCTGGCGATGGAGTTTTAATACCATGCTTAAACGCAAATGCTTTAACATATTTGTCTGCTTGTCCTGTCTCTGCGTAATGATAGGGCACGCACAGGATGGCGCCATTCAAACCAAAATTTACGGCTCGCTGCAACAGTTACTGGAAAAAAAACGGTTGGATGAAGGGTCGGGTTACGGCGCCGGCGCGCAAATCAGCCGCCGCATAACCGGGCATCTGCGACTCACCCTGAATATCGATTATGAGCTGATGAATCTGCAGCAAGCCGATGTGTTAGACGAATGGGACTGGGATTACTGGCAGGATACCTATATCCCATTCCTGCCCGGAATCGATGTGGCGGAGGTTAATCGAACGCTCACATATACCAGCACCGACAGCATCTATTCCTGCGTATTCGATCCGGCGCAAAAAATGAAGGATTTGCGTCTGGCTATTGGATTTTTAGGCGAATTGCCCTTGCACAAAAAGCTGGTTAACTATGCCGGCGCCGCTTTCGGCGTCTCCCTGTTTCAACGCGAATTGCATATGACCGAGCACTGGACCAAACGGTTCAAGTTGGATACCCTGTCGACGGAGAAATTTGATTACGAGTATCAATACGATCTTTTGCATTTTGCCCCGCCCAAAAAGGGGCAGCGGTTTTTCGGCCGGTTTTCCTGCGGTCTGCGCTACTATCTGACTGATGCGCTGGATCTGGATTGCGGGCTGCATTATATCTACTATTTGCAACGAGAGGACGTAAAAGGGCTGGAGAAGCTTTTTAATATCTCGAGCAACGATCAAAAATATTATCCGATTCATTCGAAAGCGCTGATCACTCTGGGTATAACGTTCAAATATTAATTTCGGCATTTCGTGTTGACCGGCAAATATACCGGCTTAATCGGCACATGTAAGGATTCCGCTGAAATGTGTCGGCCGTATATCGGTGTCATTTTTTGCTTGAATACATGGGCATTCAAGCTTGATTATAACCAATAATTTACTGCGACGATCTGAGATAATTTGAGTAGCCAATCATGAAAAAAATCATAATCCTTCTATTTTTATTGTTTGCCATACAAAGCCGGGCCATCGAGACCGGGCGATGGGCGGCAGGCCTGCATGGATCCTATTCCATGCCGGTCGGCAGTCTGCACAGCTGGTTCAAACCCTCATACAATGCCGGATTTTCGCTGGGACAGCAATACAACGATCGATGGTTTCTATCCGGACTTTTAGAGTTCAGTCGCTATGAGGAGGAAAACCTTTCGGGCTACCCAGAGGGCAAACTAGAACTTTTGCTCGAGCATACAGCGGTCATGTTCGATGGCAAATATCGATTATCGCGATCCCGGGTATTTCAGCCTTATATTCATTTTGGCGCCGGCATCCTGTACTGGAAGGGCGTGCGCGGTACCATTGCGGCGGACGATGCTATAGGATTGCCACACATCGACGAAAAAACGCTGCAGGAGTATAACTGGTGTTTCCGCGGCGGCCTGGGGGCGGAATTTTTCATCACTTCCGGGCTGTCGCTGCAACTATCCGGCACCTACCGGTTTGTCGTCGGCGACCTCTATCCGACCATGCAGCCGAACATCGAGCTGGAAGGCGTTTCGGGATTTCAGACCATAAATTTGATCACAACCGTTCATTACTATTTCTAACCTGTTTGGGAGGTAAACATGAAAAGAATTTTGCTACCGTGTATCATGATCATGGC
>JAFGSU010000062.1 GCA_016934435.1 Candidatus Zhuqueibacterota bacterium
TGCAGGTGCTGTCGCGCCGCACCAAGAACAATCCCGTCATCATCGGCGAGCCGGGCGTGGGTAAAACCGCCATTGCCGAGGGCATTGCCCAGCGCATCGTCCAGGGCGATGTGCCGGAAAATCTCAAGAGCAAACGGTTGATGGCCCTGGACATGGGCGCTCTCATTGCGGGCGCCAAGTTCCGCGGCGAGTTTGAAGAACGGCTCAAGGCGGTGCTGCGGGAAGTGGTCGAAGGAGAGGGCAAATATATTCTTTTCATCGATGAGTTGCACACCCTGGTGGGCGCCGGCGCCGCGGAAGGCGCCATCGACGCCTCCAACATGCTCAAGCCGGCGCTGGCGCGCGGCGAGCTGCGCTGTATCGGCGCCACCACCATGGATGAATATCGCAAGCATATCGAAAAAGATGCCGCTCTCGAACGCCGATTTCAACCGGTATTGATTCAACCGCCCTCGGTGGAAGAAACCATTTCTATTCTGCGCGGCCTCAAGGAAAAATATGAAGTGCACCACGGTGTGCGCATTCAGGACGGCGCTCTGGTGGCGGCTGCCGGGTTGTCCGATCGCTACATCAGCGACCGGTTTTTGCCGGACAAGGCCATCGATCTGATTGATGAGGCGGCTTCCACGCTGCGCATCGAAATCGACAGTATGCCCGCCGAACTGGATGAGGTGGAACGCAAAGTCCGACAGCTGGAAATTGAACGTCAGGCTCTGAAGAAAGAAAAAGACCCGGCCTCGGCCAAGCGGCTGCAGGAGGTGGAAAAAGAACTGGCCGACCTCGATGAAACGCGCAAAGAGTTACGCGCTCACTGGGAGCTGGAAAAAACGACCATCGCCGAGATTCGCGCCCTGAAAGAACAGATCGATCAGGCCAAGACCGACAGCGCCGCCGCCGAACGGGACGGCGATCTGGCCAAAGCGGCGGAATTGAAATACGGTCGCCTGGTGGAGCTGCAGAAAAAACTCGACCAGGCCAACGTTAAACTGGTGGATTTGCAAAAAGACGTTAAAATGCTCAAGGAAGAGGTGGATGAGGAGGATATCGCCGAGGTGGTGGCCAAATGGACCGGCATCCCGGTGAGCCGCATGCTGGAGAGCGAGAAGGAAAAATTGCTGCAAATGGAGGAGCGGTTGCACCAGCGCGTCATCGGTCAGGATGAAGCGGTGGCCACAGTCAGCAATGCCATTCGCCGCAGTCGCGCCGGCATTCAGGATGAAAATCGTCCCATCGGTTCGTTTATCTTTCTCGGTTCCACCGGTGTCGGCAAGACCGAACTGGCGCGGGCGCTGGCGGAATTTTTATTCGATGATGAGCGCGCCATTGTGCGCATCGACATGTCCGAATACATGGAACGCCATGCGGTGTCGCGGCTCATCGGCGCGCCGCCGGGTTATGTCGGCTATGAGGAGGGCGGCCAGCTCACCGAAGCCATACGGCGTCGCCCCTATTCGGTGGTGCTGTTGGATGAGATAGAAAAGGCGCATGCCGAAGTGTTCAACGTCCTGTTGCAGGTGTTGGACGAGGGCCGGCTGACCGATAATCAGGGGCATACGGTCAATTTCAAGAACACCATCATCATCATGACCTCGAATCTGGGCGCGCAATTTATCATGGAGCGGTCTCAGACGCTCACGGAAAAAAATCGCGAACAGGTGCACGAAGAAATTAAAACCGAGGTGTTTCGCCTGCTCAAAGCGCATTTGCGCCCGGAGTTTCTCAACCGGATCGACGATATCGTCGTCTTCCATGCCCTCAGTCGCGAAGAGATCAAGCTGATCGTCAGACTGCAAATCAAGTACCTGGCACGATTACTGCGTCGCCAGGATTTGCAGATCACCCTCACGGCTGAAGCGGAAGATTACCTGGTCAACAAAGGCTACGATCCCGCCTTTGGGGCTCGCCCGCTGAAACGATTGATTCAAAAAGAAATCGTCGATGCCCTGGCCCTGCGGCTGTTAAAGGGTGAATTTCTGCCGGGAAGCAGCATCGAGGTTCTGGTGCGGGATAATTCGCTTGATTTTAACAAAAAAAGTAAATAATTTTGCCAACTGTGGAACTTTTTATTTCTTTTAAAAGTTACAACAAGCGACGCCCATTTGATGTGTGCAGGGTGAAACCATAATCCTTGCTGTAAACGGCATGCAATTATAATCAATACGTTACGCGGATTGCGGCGTCGAACGTCTCGGGTTTATTAGTGGAGGAACGCAGATGAAGCAGTGGTATCGAATGATTTTGCCGCTCATGGCGGCAGCTCTAATCATCGGCTGTGGTGAAAAGCTGACGGAAGACCAGTTACGCGCCAATGCCCTCGATTTTGAAAATCGCGAACAATGGCAGGAAGCCGCTCAGATGTACGAACGGCTGGTGAAGGCTTATCCAAAATCCAAACGCGCGGAAGAGACGCTCTACCGTTTGGGAGTTATCTACGCCAATAATCTAAAGGGTTTTGAAAGGTCCGTCGAAACCTACCGTCGCCTGGTTAAGAAATATCCCGAAAGTGATTATGTCATTCAATCCAGTTTCATGATCGGCTATCGCTATGCCAACGATATCAAAGACCTCAAACGTGCCAGGCAGGCTTATGAGGACTTTATGAAAAAGTGGCCCGAGCATGAACTGGCTGCTTCGGTGAAATGGGAACTGGAACATCTCGGCGAAGATATTAGCGACATCGAATTGCAGTTGAGCAATCCTTCGCAATCGGACAATCCGCAACAACAATAATACACATACGATATTCCCGTGAGGGAATCCATGAAGGCCGATTTTTTCGGCGACTCGGAGCCATCGGGCCGTTGCGGAGATCGGCTTTTTACTGATGAGGTGAGAATATGCTTCGTCTACAAGCTGTGATTGTTTTTCTGCTTCTTTTTGCGGCGGCATGGGCGCAGGTTGCCGATACGACCGCAACGGCCGACAGCGGTATTCGTGTCTCCGCGTTCGTCGAACCCAGAAACATCCCGCAAAATCGCACCGCTCAGTTGACCATACGGCTGGAGTGGACCGGTGATCTGGATCGATATGAAGTAACGCGCTTCGACAATCCTCTGGTTCAGAATCTCGATATCATCAGCACAGCCAGCGCCAACAAAGTATCCTCGGTTGACGGGCAGCTAATGGCGCAGCAGGATTACCAGTATACGCTCAAACCGGAAGCGCTGGGCATGGGTTATGTGGACGGCATCATCATCCGCTATAACGATGCCGCAACGGGCAAGGAGTATCGCCTCTATACCAATCGGCTGGAAGTCGAGATTATCGATCCGCTTCCGGAGCCCGGCCGCTATACCTATCTTTATATGATAGGGGCGATCATCATCGTGGCAATCCCCATTCTTTACATTTTTATACGCCGCCACCGGCAAAAAGTGAATCAGGCGCGGCTTGAAGAGGAACGCCTGGCCGCTATTGTGCCGCTGGAGCAGCAGTACCTGAATGCGATGAAAGAACAGATCAACCTGAGCGAGGCGGATTTGCAGATCAATGAGACGTTTGCTGCGCTGTCGCGATTGCTGCGCCAGTACATCGCCGTTAGATGGCAGGTGCCCGGGATGGAACTAACTACATCCGAGCTCGTTGAAACTCTAAAGTCGAAAGAGTTGGATGACCGCAGTCTTTCCGACATCGAGGCGTCGCTTCATGCTGCGGATGTTGCCAAATTTTCCGGCGGCGGTGATCGGGCGACCCTTGATCGGGTCTATACGCTGGTGGAGTCGCTGCTGCAGCGACAGGCCGGCAACAAAGCTGAAACCGTTATGTAACCATAGAGTGGAATGCAATCTGGAGGATCCATGAACGTCGATATTCAAGCGATACAGGCCAAAATTGAGAAAGAGAGCGCTTTTGTCGAACGAATAACCGCCGAAGTGGCAAAGGTTATCGTCGGGCAAAAATATATGATCGAGCGATTGCTGATAGGTTTGTTGGCGGACGGCCACATTCTCTTGGAGGGTGTGCCGGGTCTGGCCAAGACCATGGCGGTCAGAACCCTGTCCGCCACCATCAAGTCGCAATTTCAGCGCATCCAGTTTACGCCCGATCTCCTGCCGGCCGACATAGTCGGTACCATGATCTATGATCAAAAGACCGGGTCTTTTTCGGCAAAAAAAGGCCCCATCTTTTCCAACCTGATTTTAGCGGATGAAATCAACCGGTCCCCCGCCAAGGTCCAATCGGCATTGCTGGAGGCCATGCAGGAGCGTCAGGTGACCATCGGCGATACAACCTTTGCGCTGCCGGCGCCGTTCCTGGTTTTAGCGACGCAGAATCCCATCGAACAGGAAGGCACCTATCCGTTGCCCGAGGCGCAGGTGGACCGCTTTATGTTGAAACTGTCCATCGGCTATCCCGACCGCGAAGAGGAGCTGCAAATTATGCGCCGCATGACCGTGGTGGATATCCCGCAGGCGAGTGCGGTGGTATCGCCGCTGGATATTCTCAATGCCCGTAAGGCGGTGCACGAAGTGTATATGGATGCAAAGATCGAAAATTATATCGTCGATATCGTCTTTGCCACCCGCAAGCCCAAGGATTTTGGTCTGGATGAACTCAGCGAGCTGATCGCTTACGGCGCTTCCCCGCGCGCTTCCATCTATCTCAGTATGGCGGCCAGGGCGCATGCCTTTTTGCGCCGCCGTGGCTATGTGACGCCCGAAGATGTCCGCTCTATCGCCATGGATGTGCTGCGCCATCGCGTCATCATAACTTATGAAGCCGAAGCGGAAGAAGTGAGCGCCGAGGATGTAGTTCGCAAGATCATCAACAAAATTGAAGTGCCATGATCCCAAAGGAAATTTTAAAAAA
>JAFGSU010000063.1 GCA_016934435.1 Candidatus Zhuqueibacterota bacterium
ACGGCGCCGCGGATACCTGTGTCGGAATGGCGGTGGGGACGATAGCGGACCTGATCGACGCCACGCAGGGTGGATCGTGACCCACCCTACTATTAATTTCGGTAATAGAAAGGGACGTTGCACTTATACTTTCAGAATGCGAAATAGCGGTTTTTTAATCCGCTCCGGCAATCGCTTTCTGAGAAAAAAGAACAACGTAAGCGCCGATTTGAAAAATACATCGTATAATGTCGTTTTAGCGCTGATCTTGACTTTAGCCATCATACCTGCAAGCGGTGTCAACCTCGGATACAAAACCGCAATTCGGAATATGCGAAAATAATATTCCACCTTTTCCTTTTTTATAGTCGGCAGAGACAGCGTTGAAATAGGTTCGAAATATGATGGAGTTTCCTCTCTGGATAAATACCCTTTTTCCTTGCATATATCATAGAGTTTCGTTCCTGGATAAGGGCGAAACATGCTCACGTGCAATTTGTCCGGCTTGATCTCTCTATTGAGCGCGATGGTTTCTTCGATGGAACTGGCTGTTTCGCCGGGAATTCCGACCATATTATAGGCAAAAACCTGAATGCCCGCTTTTTTTATCTGCTGAAACGTACGAATGATGGTGTTATTGCTCATCTTTCTTCGCAATACTTTCCGTCGTAGGGTTTCGTTGCCCTGTTCAACTCCAACACGCGCTTCAGCACAGCCGGCTTCTTTCAACACTTCAATGGTTTCTTCATCGACTGCCTCGACCCGCAGATTACAGGCAAAGGGCAATCCGATTCGTTGTTTGTATAAAAGTGCAAACGGCTTGAGCCAAGCGATATCCAGCGCAAATGTGTCATCCTGAAAACAGATCGATTCAATGCCGGTATACGTTTTGAGAACGCAGTCGATCTCCGAAATAATATTTTCCGGCGTTCGCCATCTGACATATTTCCCGGTGCCTAGTCGCATCAGACATTCATTAATACAATACGTACATCTATAAGGGCATCCCCTTCCGGCCATAAAATCCGCCCGATGATCCTGATCGAGTGCGTTTTGATAATCAAATAACTCTCTATCAGGAAAAGGCAATTCATCCAAATCTTGCAATAACGGGCGGATTTCCTGCTTGAGAACCCTGCCGTTTCTGTGAATCCAGAGATTTTTTATCTGCGTTATTGGCTCTCCTTGTGCCAAATCAACAATGGCGCCTTCGCCTTCACCTAAACAAATAGCATCGACGTGTGGAATAACGTCGTCGGCCGCTGAACTGGTATGGACACCACCGGCAATAGAAAAAATCCCTGAACTGCTCAGATAATCCATGATCCATTTCGCCAACCGGCTGTTATCGGATGTGAATGAATACGCCAAGATATCCGGTCTGGACTTTGCCATAGCGCGATTTATTTTCCTCTTGTCGAACCGATCGAGTACCAATAATCCGGTTTCATGTCCGTTTTTTTTCAGACATGCGGATAGCTGTGCCACGCCATGATGAAAATCCAATTCATAGTATTCGGACTTGGCGCATGGAATGATAAATTGAAAGTTCATACTCATGCTCCTCCCTGTCGAAATGCCCGAGCAATAGTGGTTGAGAACACTGCAAAAAAACTCGAGCCCATCATGCGTTAAATATTTTACTGGTCGTTATATCATGGGATGTTTCCCAATGCTATCGCCATAGATAACGATGGAAATTGGGTCCAAACCGGATGAATCGGACGAAGGGGTTAAACTGCCCTCATCAACAGAACAGTCGGAAGCGACCAGCAAACAGAGTATTGGGATGATGGTTCAATTCAGGAAGGTGCAATTGAGGAGGTAGAGAGGTTTGTTCGACTCAATAGTGGGAGGCAACAAGGTGTCGAACAAAAAGAACAGAATGAAATCATTATTTTGTTCTTGTGTGATATTCGTGTGCAACGGACCGTCAAGGTCGTATAGGAATGGTCTGCGTTGTGAAAATTTATTTAAATCTACTGTTGTAGAAGCGCTTGTATCTGCCTGTCGAACCTGGTCTTCGTATCCGTCGGCTACCGCCATGAGATCAACATCTTCTATATGAAAAGATCGTAGCTGCGGATAAAAGTCAATGAGGTTAGCAAAATCGGCTAATAATGCTGTGGAGACAAGCCAAAGCAAAAATCCTGATTGCGCGGTAATTATTTTACGAAGAAATGCCATTTGTATTCCCAGATAATTTGATATATCAGATTATTTAAACGACAGGAGGATAGAAAAGTTCCTGATCGTCTAAGCATCCATGCCTAATTCACTTATCAATATTGTAAGTTATTCATGCCGAATGACCTCTTAACCTGGCGGCCCGTAAAGCTCCTTATTAGCGGAAGATTCCACTACTGGGGCGAGCTGATCGGCGCCGGACCGCCGCCCATCAAAACAGCAGAAGGCTGGCTGCAAATCTATCACGGCGTCGCCGGCCATTTCGGCAGCGTCAGCATCTATCAGGCGGGCGTGATGCTCCTGGACCTGCGCAATCCGGCCAGAGTGATCGGCCGCAGCCGCTACAATATTTTCGAACCGCGCGAGCTGTATGAATTGACCGGACAGGTCCCCAATGTGGTTTTCCCTAGCGGCGCCATTGTTCATGAAGTGGACACACAGGGATGCGCAAAATCCGGCAGCAAAATCAATGTTTATTACGGCGCCGCGGATACCTGTGTCGGAATGGCGGTGGGGACGATAGCGGACCTGATCGACGCCACGCAGGGTGGATCGTGAGCCACCCTACTGAATCCTCAACAAATAACTGCACTTGAAAAACAGACTGTTCCTAATTTCTCTCCATTTTTGATGGTACACTTTTTGCCCATCATGATTTTCTGTTTCCTCGAACAAAGCGCCGTATCCCATATGCAGGACCGTGCCCGGAATCAGCGTGAATGAGGCGAGAAAATCACTCAACAGTTTTTCTTCATAGTCGTTATATCGCAGGGATGTACGGATGAAAAAATATTTATTGAACTGATAGGTTGTCGAGACATTGAAAATGTTCACTGTATAAATTTTGTGTTTTTTATTTTCCAACCGTCGGGATAATACATCCTGGATCCATTCCAGATCAACATTGAGTTTGACATGCGGTTGAACGATAGCAGCCGTTCTCAACCTGTGCCCCATTCCCAAAAAAGGCTCCTCAGGATCATAATATATTTTATCACCATATTTGAATGAAGCATAGGTGTACAGATAGTTGGTGAGCTGCATGAGTCCGACCAGATTAGCAGAAGAAGATTTGAACCTGGTTCCCGCCCATGCTTCCTGTTCGTTGTAAAAAAGCGCCTGAAAAATGCCGCTGCGGACGGTGTAAAGAGTTGCGCCTATCTTGGCGGTATAGTCGTTCATTCCGGAGACAAGGTCGTGGACGGTTTCATAGCTTATACGCGGCTGAATCCTCTGCGCCCATCTGATTTTCCCGGGATACAAATTGTACCCGAAAAAGAATTGACCGCGATCGATGCCGGTGCGGTTCATGAATGCCGAGGCCATGGAAAAATGCTCATCCCAGCGCTCGTAGGTGGTCCAGCATTGGACTCTTCGGCTGTCATATTGCAGCATGGCGTTGATGCCCAGGCCGGAGTGGGTTTTATCGGTCCCGGCCGGTTCATTGATGCTGTGCAAATAGGAGAGGGTCAACCTCGCTTTATCGAAAAATCGATATTGCAGGTCTGCACCGGCGACCTGATTGACGCTGCCGGCAAATTGCTGCCGGCAGTAGAGCAATCCCGCCGAGTTGTCGTCTCCCAGGCTGTATTTACTGCGCGCCAGTCCCCAGAGAGCGCGTACCCCCTCATCGGGATTCGAACCCTGTTCCCACGGTCGCCCCGGCGCTTCATCGTCGGCGGCCAATAATGCGAATTGCATGCGTCCGGCTGTGCCGCTGAGTTTTGCGGCCAGCGCCGGATCGATGATGAACCGGGTATAAACGGGCGCGAGCATCATGCCGTTGTTGACCAGGGCGAAATCAAAGGCATTGACGCCCTCCATGAAAAAGGGGCGTTTTTCTGTATAAAATATCGGGTAGCGCTGGTTGACTTCCACCTGGTAGGCATCGCTTTCGACCTGACTGAAATCGGGATTGATGGTGGCTTCGGCAGTCACCGCAGAAGTGATGCCGTATTTGACGGAAACACCTAAATTGTGGTCATTTTCGGAGGAATCCCAGGCACCGGTTGCATCGTGCTCTCTATCACGATTCAGGGTGATATTGGGTAGTATCTCCAGATTGAGCATCTTCTCCAGTCCCTGGTATTTACTGTCGGCCATAAAGTTGAATTGATTTTGCCCTGCTTTGATCTCCGGCCAGGCGCCCATTTTACCGAAACGGCTGATGCTGCGCATGAACATGATGCCCATGGTCGTTTCTTCGCCGCCCTTGAAACGCAAACTCGACAGCGGTAGACGTATTTCGACCTGATATCCGGAGGCGGTTATCTTGCCGGCGCTCTCCCAAACGAAATCGTAGGCAATATCCAGGACGTTGGCATTGGTGGCCGAGGTAATGCCGTCGATCTGAATGCCGTTGGCATTGCAATAAAATTCATAGGTGGACTGACGATTGCCCATGCCGTCGATGAGGACGCCGATCCAATCGTCGTTGCTCTGCGAATCCCGCTTGCTCACCGTTGTCTTGACTTTTTCGGGCTCATCATCAAGGCATTTGAAGGCAAAATAAAGGTTCTGATCGTCATAAGCTATTCCCACTTTGGTGATGGCGCCGAGCTTGTCGCCGTAAACCGGACTGAAGGTGATAAATTCCTCGCTCAGCGGCAGCAACTGCCATATGTTCTCGTCGAGATCGCCGTCTATTTTGATTTTTTCATCAATCTTTGTGGGCACCAGCGTCAAATTTTCTTGCACAGAACAAAAAAGGTTCCCGTTTGCATGCAATAGTATCAACAACAAAAGGGATAATAGCAGGTTGTATCTGTTATGCGCAGGCATACCTTCACCTTTGTTTATTGTTTCGTTTTAGAGATCATGCTTATCGAATGAATTTTACGGGCAAAAGCTGCCGGTGGTATTGTGAAATACATGTTCATTGGATCATTATTAAATTTTTTGCCGATAATCTTACGGTTGCTCGTGTTTTTTATCGGAATCACACATGGAAACACTTATTGTATCATGTTTACGATATTTATGGAAAGGAGTTACATGGTTCGATGACATAATTGGGTGGGTTGGATGAATGGGGTGCACTGTTGGTTTCCCATTTTTATATCTGTCCGGTCATGAATTGTAATCTCGTCAGTAAAATAATGACATCGACACGTTTTAGCTATATCAAAGGATGAGCGAACGAAAAAATTTTTTGTATCCAATGTGTTGAATTCTCTTGCGAAAGAGTTTTTTATCATTAAATTATTGACATGAATTGAAATATGCATGGATTTGAGATTCGTGTTTGTTGGACATCTTTTGTAAACCTATTTTAATTAGCGAAAATTTTTCTTCAATATACATATCCACCATGCCGGAATATAATGGTAATGATGTGGATGCCCAGTTTCTTTATAATGCGATCACCTACAAACATAGCCAATCCCCGGATGCTGTGAGCGATGACTCGCAAAACATATTACCATCTGAATATATTTTATACTCCAATTTCCCGAATCCTTTCAATGCCACGACGCATATTCGTTTTTACCTGCCAATCAGGTCCAGTGTTGTCCTCTCAATATATGATATGAAAGGCAGGTTGATAGAGGACATAATACGTCAAAACATGCCACCCGGCAATCATGTAACGCGTTGGAACGCTAACGAATACCCTTCGGGTGAATATTTTATAAAATTTAAAGCCAACACATACGAACAAATTCATAAATGTCTGTTGTTAAAATGATATTTCAAACAGGATAGTGATGGTATAGATTTTCCGGCTTGGAGAAAAAACGCTCGGAAGGAATTGATCCCGATCGGACCAAACTCAGGACATGGCCCCATTCGCCTCGGCTGACGGCGAAAAGATCTGTTTGGCTTCGTTTTGGATGAATTGGTAAATTTCTTTGCCCGAGTCCTGGTAGATCAGAATGGTACCGGGATCGACTTTAACATTGTTCAGCAACTGCATTTGCAGGGCGTCGTGACCGCCCGGAAAACTTTCGGGGAAAATGCCCGAATAAAAGTAACCGATCTTTCGCGCCGTTTCAGCCAGCGCACAGGCGCTCGGGTCTTCCAGATCAATCGACAATGTAATGCACACGATGCCGGTCTCGAGCAGAACATCGGTAAAAGCCTGCAATTTCTGGCAGATTAATTCGTCGCCCCTTGCGCTTATGAGCGCCCGGTGCCATGCCATATCTTTATAGGTATCGAAAAAAGACCGACCGGATGAATCCCCTTTTGAACGAACCCGCCCATCTTTTTTCTCGTTGATATCAATTTT
Organism: Candidatus Zhuqueibacterota bacterium; assembly: GCA_016934435.1. GTDB lineage: Bacteria > Zhuqueibacterota > Zhuqueibacteria > Residuimicrobiales > Residuimicrobiaceae > JAFGSU01. The sequence goes on from JAFGSU010000063.1 coordinate 6,398, forward strand.
CAGACGATTATATGTAGACGTGATGATTTCTCTGTAACAGGGCGGAAGGAATAGATCGCGAACGGGACGCTCGACGATCTGGTGGTAGTTTAACGTAGTAGTGGTTCGATCGCCCGGTTTTGCGCCTTCGACAAAAACGGCGGGAGAAGAAGCGACTCTTATTCCCACCGTATAGCGCCCATAATTTTCGCTGATCTTTTGGGTGGCAATATGATTGGTTACCGATAGAGAGAATAAACCACGCAGCCCGAGGCCGACGGCGTCATCATGGAGTCGTACGGCGAGCTCTTTGAACACACCGGCCTTTCTCAATTCCGGCCGCACAAAGGCCGCACCCGTTTCAGCAAACGTATCGGATAGATGATTCTTGATCAATGCGTAATGTCCGTACACCGTTCCGTTTTTAGCGACAGCAACCCACGATCGCATCAGACCGTTCTGATTTCTCGATAAAAGTTCGTTCGGATAATAAATCACATCTTTGTATTCGTAATGGTATAAATCGTAGGCGCAGCTGGTGAGTGCAAAGGCATCGTCGTAATCTCTAACCAGCCGGTACTCGATCTGATCGCTGAAATATTGATCCGAATCAGCGGTCTTTCTGATGCTTAATACATAATTTGCCTTCTTGATCTCTTTGCCAACAGACGACGGCAGCTTTTTAATAATCACCAGCTGTTGTCCCTTTTTCTCCAGATATTTCCATTGAACGATATCCATGATATGTTTCAGGAGAAAAAGTCCGAGTCCTTCAACATTGCTGTAGGAGGAGAGTTGATCGCGATCGAATGTTGAAATCCTGTCAAAGTCGAATGGCCGGCCGGGGGCATCGAAAACTATTTTTATCTCGTCTTCGGCAAAATCAAATACCATGTGTAAGAGGTCCGGTGAGTCTTTGTCCATCTCATATTCAAAGAGGTGGGTCAGACTTTCTTCGATGGCAATTTCCACGTGCCATGAAATATTTTCCGGTATTTCGAGATTTTTGCATAGCGATTTAAAAAAATCCTGGGAAGCGGCAATGCTTGCCGGATTGCGCG
>JAFGSU010000064.1 GCA_016934435.1 Candidatus Zhuqueibacterota bacterium
ATGGCCAGAACCATGTCCAGGGCGTAAAAGGTGACCTTGTATTGCTTGCCGTCAGCGGCAGTTGTTAAGTAATCCTTAACAACTGAAGTTGGCTCTAACTCCCTTTCTTTCAGGATGTTAGAGATGTGCATGCTGATATTCGGCACCGAGGTGTCAAAAAGTTCGGCGATCTGGTTTTGGTTCATCCAGACCATGCCGTCTCTGGCATATAAGGAAACAGAGGCTTTGCCATCGACGGTGTTGTAATGGAAGGTTTACTAATGTGAAGTCTCGTTAGATTTATTATCTTAACTTCAGCAAAAGTCCTGCCTTCTTCAGCTGTCATCGTCTGATGAAACCAGTTTAGAAGTATTTGTGACCATGTGTAGCCCACCTGAAAGGTGGACCACACAAGTATTTAGGTTTTCAATTTTTGGATAACCTCAAAAGCCTACAAACCGTTTCACTCCACCTTGATAACCACATAATTATCTTCCGCATGTACTTTAACGTTGATTTTGCGCCGTAAATCAAAAACCACTCGAGAGTATTTTCCACTCTCATGATAACCCAGTCGGGCACGGATAAATGGACCGCGATCCAATTCATAGGATGCAATATCGTTGAGCAGGAAAATATTATCAAAATCGATCACCAGGCGATCGGGATTGTCCATCATCTCCCACTTGAACTTGACCTTACCGTTACAGATAATGCGCGCGGTGGATTCATCCACAATCTCGACGGCCTTGATGGCGGACCCATCGGGCAATTCGGGCGTGGCGTCCAGGGTGTATAATAAAAATTCCACCCGCCGATTTCGGAAGCGGCCTTTATCGGTCTTGTTGTCGGCTATGGGGCGCGACTCCCCGTATCCAACAGGCATATAGAACTTTTGCCGCGGAATATTCTCTTTATTGATCAAATATACCATGACGCTGTCGATCCGGCGTTGAGAAAGGCGAATGTTGTATACATCGGTTCCAATCCAATCGGTATGGCCGGAAAGCTGCACCTGCGCTTCCGGGTAGGTGTCGAGAATTTCCGCGACCTGATGCAGGGTGGGAAATTCCTCGGGACGGATATTCGCTTTGTCGAAATCAAAATTAATGCGCATGCTGACGAGGATTTTTTCTCTCGATTTCGGTTCCACTTCGATCTTGCCCTGGCTTTCGGCCGCAATTTGTTGAATCCGCGCCAGTCGGTTGGCGATTTCTTCTTCCAGTTTACGCGTGCGTTCCTCGGCTTCCTGGGCGGCCAGCCGTGCGGCTTCGGCGGCGGCCAGTTCCCGCTTTAGTCGTTCATGCAAATCGGTCTGCACCGGCGCAGTGACTTTTTTTGCCACACCGAATTTGAATACCAGCGAAAATCGATTGGAGGCTTCTTCGAATGCCTCGAATGGGGCATAGGCATAGTCCAATCGCATGCGAGCGCCGGCCAACCATTCCGCCGGCATGTACAAACCGAATCCGGCAGACCAGCGGGTGGCATCCACAGTGTGAATTTTATATCCACCGCGCAGAACGAACAAATCGCTGATGATACATTCCGCACCCGAATAAAACCGCCATTTTTCATCGGCTGTCGTCGCAGCATCCAGCGCCAGATTGGCGGCTACCACATTTTGCACGGTGAAGAAAAAAGCGCTGCCCAGTCGGATGGTGCGCGGCAGGGAAGCCGCCGATTTTTGAAATTTTACTTTCGACAGCCCTACATTTTGCATCGATGCAGCCAGGGATATAAACCGATAACGATAATGCAAACCGATATCCAGGCCCGCGGCAGAACTCTGTTCTCCGATCAGGTTCTGGCGGATCACTTTGGCCGCCAATCCAAAACGCAGCTGTCCTGTTTTGAATACGAACATGTTGGCATAGGCTAATGTTAATAAAATATCATCGCTGCCGCTTGTACCGCCGGTGCGGAAAAAATTCTCATCCAGTTCAACAATTTCACCTTCGGAAAAATAGGTAAAATCAAAGCCAAACACACCCAACTTTGTCGGCAACGCCAGGCCGATGGCGCCCTGTTTGGTATCGCCGATCCAGTTATGAAAGTGCAGCGCCAGCATGGATTTGTTCAGGGCGCCGATGTTGGCGGGATTATAGTGCAGACTGGTTATCTCATCGTCCACCGCGCTATAGGCTTCGCCCATGGCCACAGCCCGCGCCGATGGATTAATGCGCAAAAACGGAGCGGCGTGCAGTCCAATGCCCTGATTATCCTGTGCCCATGCGGATGGCATGGTTATCTGTAGCAAGAGGACAGCAAACAGATACGAGAATATCTGTTTTGCCGGAAAAGCATTCAACTTGTCCATTTTGGCTCCATCATAAAACGTTCTATGAGTACATTGAAAAAACTGCCTTGCACACATCAGCGAATGACGACGAATTTTCGATTGAACGAAACCTGCTCCACTCGCCCGGTGTCGATATTGATCAGGTCGGCAATAATTTTGGCCCAATAGGTGCCGCTGCTGACTAACTGTCCGTTACTATTACGCAAATCCCACCAGTTCTCCAGGTAGCCGTATTTGTCCTTTGGAATGGCATTATGACTGCCGTATTCCCTGAATACGATTTGATCGGCGTTTATTTCCCGTACTTTTTCTCCGGCCAGGTTATACACTTCGATTCGCTTAACGAGGATGGAACCGCTATTGGAGGCTACTCGCAGACCGAATCGCGTGTTGCGATCGCCATAATAAGGATTCGGGGCGACTTCGGCAATGTAAGGATCGCGTCCAAAATAGATCACAATGCCGCCATCGCCGGTGGTGTCTTCCTTGTCCGGAACGATGACCGATTCTATCAGCGCCACATTATCGATATATTCTGCGGTAATATTATGACCGGGCAGCGTTTCAATCTGACCATTGTCGACGAAACCGTTGTTATTGCGCACGACTCTGAAACCGAAATTGCTGTAGAATTCGCCGCTGTCCCAGCGGCCGTTGCCGCTCGGCAATTCATACAGGACGACGTTTTCTTCATCCATGGTGACCCGATCGTATATTTGAATATGAATAGAGTCGCGTATGGTTGCAGAGAGGTTGCGATCATTTTCGTCTTTGACGCGCACATACAGCACATCATCGAACCATACTTTGGATAGACTGTTCCCGCGCTGGTCTTCGATCGTCATCGTACCCGTTGTATTCTTTATGACCATTATCGTATCACTGTAAAAATCCAGGGTGTTATACGCATCCTGATAGCTGACAACAAGCTCGTCCCTGTCTCCTGCTTCTATGATGTAATTCAGAGGATCCGAACTATTTGAGATCAGGATGGGAATTCCACGTGAGGAGAAAAAACCACCCGCCGGCAACAAGTCCAGATTAACCCAGATGCTGTCTTTGCTGTCAAGCGCGGAAACCTTGACGGAATATTCCGTCTGAAACGGCTCCAGATCGGGGTCTTTGAGTTTGATATAGAGGCTATCCACACGGCTTTCGTTTGCGGGTAATACCTGCGTTGCGCGATAATACGGCTTCCTGTAACCATTGCGGTCGGCGAAATATATTTCAGAATTGGCGGACGGTATGGCTTCCCAGGTCACTTTCAAGTTATCGAGTATGGGCGTCACCGACGAATTCAGAGTCGACAGGTAAGCTACCAGATAGATACTTTGTATACCGCTAAAGGCGGAATATGCCTCCAGATTGATCGCGTTATTTTCATTGACTTTGCTGGCGGCAAACCGTTCCAGGGGTTGACGGGTTTCACCATCGTATACGGCTATCTCCAGGCTTATTTTATCGCGCTTGACGGCATCGGACGGTAAAATGGTCTTGAATTCCAGTTTCTTCCATTTCACAACTACATAACCGGTCTCTTCGGTGATATCGGGCGTATAGACATAGGCGTCTTCCAGGGCATCCATGCGGTAGTAGTGATGCTTAACCAGTACCTGGTGCAGGACGGGCGTTTTTAAAGGATTGTTGGTTCTTAAAAAAGCCCTGAATTGGTAAAAGCGATGGCCGCGGTGCACGGTATTGATGGCCATACCCGAGCGGGTATAATAATCACTGCTGCCGGTGGGGCCATACCAGAAGGCGCCCTCCAGATCGCCGAGAGAATTGGCGGAGCGAAATTGCAGCCAGATTTGTGTCATACCTGCGGTGGTATCGGCAGACCAGCGCAGGGAATCAAATATGGACTCTTTATTTTCGCCCAGATCATAGATGGGTGAAACCATCAGCGAATCGGTATAAGCCAATCGCACCGGGTAATTATCGCGCACCACCAGGGTTCGGCCTTCATTTACGCGATCGGCATCGCGCAGGCCCTTCAGAGGGCGATGGAATTGCCAGATAATGTTTCCGGCCTGGTCCACTTCGATGATGCGCTCATTACCGGCGTCGGTTATTAAATAGGTGTTGCTGTCGGGCAGATAATCCGCATCGGTCGGTAATTTTAATCCGTCAGCGCCGCCAGCCGCTTCCCCGGTTTTACCGAATTGCCACAGGATCGACTTTGAATCGCGATGGACCAGGATGACGCGATGATGGCCCTGATCGGTGATGAGAATATTGTTTTCCGGCAGGATATATTGTATATCGACCGGTGAGTTTACGACATCGCCGGTCAATTCCCAAAGGATGGTGTTGTTCTCCGGTTCGACGATGATGACACGATTATTGCCCTTGTCGGCGATGATATATTCTTCGGCAGCGCCAATTTTTTCCGCGTCTTCCGGGGTGCGCAATTGATTGAAACCGTTGCCTTCCCTCCCGAGTGGATCGCCATACCACCAGTCTATATTTCCGCTCTCTTTATCGATGGTAATGATGCGATTGCGGTCCTGGTCGGTTATGACCACCTTGAAATATCCGGTTGAATCATCGCGATAAATAAAGGCATCCACCGGTTTATTGAGATATTTGGGGTCGGTGGGATCGTTAGCGCTCTGGCTCGGCGGGAAGGTCCAGGTTTCGTTTTCGGTGGCCGCATTAATTTCAAATACGCGGCGGCCCAGAGCGTCCGTTATCAAATATAACGTTTGGTTACTCACGAC
>JAFGSU010000065.1 GCA_016934435.1 Candidatus Zhuqueibacterota bacterium
CTTCAAGTACATTGGAACGATGCCATTGCCCTTATCTGCGTTCGTCATTGCGAATTCTCTATGGCAAAATGTTTGAAATTACCGGTGTAGGAGAGTTCCTTTATAACGATGCCGATCTTTCCGGCGTGCAGCGGATAATATCGAACAGGTTCAGCACATCCCAGCCTTTGTTGCGTTTCTGCACGGCGAAGATGGCACGAATGCGGTTGGTTTTATCTTCCAGCGTATTGACGAGAATAAGGTCAGGGCGTTTTTTTACTCGCTGGTCAGGTCGGAGTGGAGTTTTTGAATCGTGGTGAAACAGATGTTGATGTCGATGGGATCGACCGCTTAAAGTTTTCCACCGGCGAAACGCGCACGCGCCGATTGGCGATGTGAAGGTCCTGATTGAAGAAAATGCAGCGGATAGGCTTTGCCGGGAAAGTCGTTCTGGTAGCAGTGGATAAAGCGCGCAAAGGCTTCGATCTGATAGGGGCGCAGTTTGTATGGGGGATTCAGGTTTTGTGGGATGCTATCGGGGACTTTTTTTTAAGAAAGCCCATGCTGGACGCGGCATCAGAGCCTTCGTGAAGAAATGGCTCAGGCATGTTCTTTTCCCGCTTCTTTCAGGGCGCGTTCCAGCAGGTCGCTCACTTTGAGTTCGCCCCCCCACTTTCGCAGATAGTGCAGGTCGAGTTCGCCGGCGCGGACTTGCAGCACGCCGAGGATGTCGCGCCACTGGCGGTCGGAGACTTGGCCGCCCAGGCGATACCATTCCAGTTTGGAGAGAATGGTGTCTTCGGGGCTGGCGACATACACACGCTTTTCAGGTTCGGCGGTAATGACCGAGGGCCTCCGCCGTTCCAACTGCATCTGATCGAAGGCGCGGCGCTTTGGGATGAAAATATCCACTTTGAAGGCGGTTTCGTAATGGATGAGGTTGAAACTGCTGCGATGGTCGATAGCGTCTTTCATCATTTCCTCATCGGCATAGAATTCATTCGAGAGCGCGGCGACCAGGGCTGGAATGTGTTCTGCTTTCATGTCTGCCACGATGTCAACGTCCAGGGTGGAACGCATGACGCCGTGCAGGGAACTTGCCAGCGAACCGCCCACCGCGTAGGGGATACCAAGCTGTTCCAGCGTTTGCGCGACTAACAGCGTGATTCGAGTAGTTTCACCTTGCATCGTCGTATACCTTTCGTGCCAGTTCCGTGCCGAGAATTATTTCCGCAAAGATGCGGCGGAGTTGTTCGGGTGTTGCTTCGGGATGGCGTTGTCGAATGCCGTCGAGCGCCAGCGCCTTGACGGTCTCGCCCAGACTTTCCACTATAGCCATTTTTTTCCATGATGGCATACGGCGAATCAATTCGATTTGCAGGGCTTCCATTTTGGGATGGGTATCGGAAAAGAGCGTGGTCATGGCAATTCTCCGTAGAATTTCCTGTTCAAGTCTTTATCTTCCTTGCTGACTCTGAATTGCGCGTCGTCTGTCTCGGAGAGATGGACGTACAGCTGATTCTTGTCCAGCAATTCCGCCTTGTTCACCTGCGATTACTTTCTTTAGGGGTTAAATTGCGAAATTGTAGGCATAATCACACAATGTCAAAGCCGCAGATACGACACAAATTTACCTTGCGGCCTGGTGCCCTTGCGCCCTGGCGTTAAATATTAAAATCTAACGCAAGGACGCAAAGACGCTATGAATTTTGTATCTGCTATCTGAGGTGTCCAAAAAGTAAAAAAACCATTCCACTTAATGCTTTGCCTTGAAATCTTTCATGAAATCGGTCAGCTTTTCGATGCCGGCCAACGGCATGGCGTTGTACATGGAGACGCGAATGCCGCCCACCGAACGATGACCTTTGAGTCCTTGCAATCCTGCAGCTTTTGCCTCGGAGATGAATGCCGCTTCCAGTTCTTCGGTGGTCAGGCGCATGGTGGCGTTCATCCACGAGCGCGCCTCGGGCTGAACGGTGCCGCGGTAAAATCCGTCGCTTTCGTCCATGGTCTGGTACAAAAGATCGGCTTTCTTTTTGTTGATGTTTTCCAGCGCCTGTAGACCGCCCTGTTCCTTCATCCACTGCAGGGTCAATTGCATGATATAGATGCCGAAAACCGGCGGCGTATTATAGAGCGAATTGCCTTTGATATGGGTGGCGTAAGAGAGCATCGTCGGTACGCCCTCATTGGCGGTGGCGGCCAGATCGTCGCGTAAAATCACTACTGTGACGCCGGCAGGGCCGAGATTTTTTTGCGCCCCGGCATAGATCATGGCAAATTGTGAAACATCCACCGCGTGCGATAGTATGTCCGACGACATATCAGCCACCAGAAATTTGCCCTTAACTTCAGGAAAGGTATGATACTGGGTGCCGAAAATGGTGTTGTTCGAGGTCAGGTGCACATATGCGGCTTGCGGATCGATGTCAAGGTCCGCCGTGCGCGGCAGGTAGTTGAACTGTTTATCTTCCGAAGAAGCCGCCACGCGCCCTGCAGCTATGATGCCGGCTTCCTTCAATGCCTTTTGCGCCCATGCGCCGGTTACGATATAATCCGCCGATCCACCCCTGGGGATGAAATTCATCGGGATCATGGCGAACTGCAGGCTGGCGCCGCCGCCGAGGAACAGGATTTTATAATTCTCGGGAATGGCGAATAATTCTTTCAGCAATGCCTGAGTATCGGTCAGCACCGCTTCGAACTCTTTGGCGCGATGCGAGGTTTCGATGATCGACATGCCCGTGCCCTTGTAATCGAGCAATTCCGACTGGCATTTCTGCAGCGCCGACAACGGCAGCGTACTGGGACCCGGATTAAAGTTATAGATACGCGACATGGTTCTCTCCTTTATTTTGCTATGTTTGGGACAGCCTGAGGACTGGATATTTGAGATTATCTGTAATTTGGACAATCCCATAATTTGTTATGGTCATTGATGGCTCCAGCCGAATGTTCACGGCTATTGTCTCTAATTAATTTTTGGATCGGTGTTCCTTTCGCCGTCAACCTCTTGTTAAACCAATTCTCCCTTGACGAATTTTCCGATCAGCTCCACCACCTGATCGCCGATGCGCAATAAATTCTCTTTGCTGCTGGCGCCAATGTGCGGCGTCATGATTACATTGGGCGCCGTCAGCAGCGGTGAGTTTTCCGGCGGATCGGAATAAAACACATCCGTGCCGTATCCGGCAATATGCCCGGATTGCAACGCTTCTGCGATATCTTCTTCTACGACTGTCTTGCCGCGGCCGGTATTGAGGAGAAATACGCCCTTTTTCATTTTTGCAATATTTTCTTTATTGATCAATCCCTGTGTCGACGGATTCAAAGGAAGATTGAGCGAAAGATAATCACAGAGCGGCAGCAGTTCATCCAGATCCATCTGTTTTTCGATATATTCAGATGAAACCCGGGCCGCATCGGCGCCGTATACCGTCATCTCAAAGGCGCGGGCGCGTTTGGCCACCTGCTGGCCGATGCGACCACAGCCGATGATGCCCAGTGTTTTCTTGTACAGCTCGGTGCGTTGCAGCTCTTTTTTCAGCCATTTCCCTTCTGCGGTTGTATTATGAGCGGTGGTCAATCGATTCGGCAGCGCCAACATCAGGGCAAGCGTGAGCTCCGCCACCGCCACGCTCGAGGCCTCGGGTGTATTACAGACGATGATCTTCTTGCTCTTCGCATATTCCCGATCCACATTATCCAGCCCGACACCACCGCGGATGATCAACTGCAAATGGGGGGCGCCGTCGATATATTCTTTAGTACATTTGGTTTTGCTGCGAACCAGTACTACATTGGCTGTGGATATCTGCGCCTTATCATCGGTGACTTCGCCGAAGGATTTCAGACGCTGCGGTAAGGATGGGTCGAAACTATCAGAAATAAGAATTTTCATATATCAACTCCTGAATGGTTATTGTTATGAAAGTAAATGAATCAGCAAACCACTGCGTAATTTGGGTTCGAACCAGGTTGATTTGGGCGGCATGATCATATTGGCATCGGCGACCGCCATGAGCCGCTCGACCGATGTCGGATACATGGCAAAGGCGACTTTACATTTTCCGGAATCCACCAGCTTAACTAACTCCTGGTTTCCGCGAATGCCGCCAATGAAATCGATGCGGCGATCGGTACGCGGGTCCTTGATGCCGAGAATCGGTTCGAGGATGTTGTGCATCAATATGTTGACATCCAGGCTCTCCAATGGATCGCCATCGTTGTATGTCTCCGGATTCGCCTTCAGCAGATACCAATCACTTTGAAGGTACATCCCCATGCTGTGTTCGGTCAGGTCTGGCCATTTTTTACCGACTTTATCAACCGCAAACTTTTTACGGATTCGGCTTAATAAGGTTTCGGTTGAAAGCTCGTTGAGATCTTTGACTGCCCGATTATAAGGCAATATTTTGAGCTGGTTGTGCGGGAAAATCGCTGCAAGAAAAAAGTTAAAGGGTTCTTCTCCGCTATAATCGGGATTCAGCTTTCGTCGTGTTTTGCAAAGATTACTGGCGGCAGCCGAACGATGATGCCCATCGGCTACATAGAGATAATCCAGTTTTTTGAATCCCTCCCTGATTTGTGTGATCGTTTGCGGGTCATGAATGCGCCAGATTTCATGCCGTACCTCATCGGTAGCGACGAAATCTACCAGAGGCGACGATTGGGTTGCCTGCTCGAGGTAGCCGTCCAATTCGCGGTCCGAGGCATACATCAGCAGCACCGGCCCGATCTGCGCATTTTGTATATCGGTCAGTTTGGTGCGATCCGCCTCTTTGTCCGCTCTTGTCAGTTCGTGTTTCCTGATGCGACCGGAATCGTAATCGTCCACCGAGGCCAGGCAAAAATAACCGATCTGACTGTGTCCGTGCCAGCTCAATCGATAAATGTAGATGGATTCCTCCCGGTCCTGCCA
>JAFGSU010000066.1 GCA_016934435.1 Candidatus Zhuqueibacterota bacterium
AGGTCTTCCCCTCCACCCCGGTCAGGGTGGCATAAATGCCGGCTTTGGGGATTAACTTATATTGAGAATAAGTCCGAATATTCAAAGTTGGATATCCCAGGCGTCTTCCGCGCGCATCGCCGGGAATGACCTGTCCGCTTATCGCATAGAACCGGCCCAGGAGGTCCGCCGCAGCCTTGACCGCACCGGTCAGCAATAGAGTACGAATTTTTGTGCTGGAAATCGTAATCGAATTCTTAACCACCGGCTTGAGGACTGTAACCTCGAATCCTCTTTCCCTGCCCAGTTTCAACAATAAATTCTGATTTCCGCTGCGGCTGTGCCCAAAAGCATGATCGTAGCCGATAATCATTTTCTTCATATGCAGACGGCGAATCAAAATTTCATCGACAAAACGTTCCGGCGACATACCGGCCAGAGCCAGGGTAAAATGCGCGATAACCAGTCGATCCAGTCCCAAACTGGCAAAAATCTGTATTTTTTCTTCGATTGTGGTGAGGATTTGTACTGAAGGTCGCTCCTCTTTATTAACCACAAGTTGCGGATGCGGCTCGAAGGTGATCATGGTTGCCGTCAGGTTCCTGTTAGCGGTTTTTTCTTTCAGTTCTGATAATATAGACTGATGCCCTAAATGAACACCGTCAAAGGTACCCAGGGAAACAACATTTTCGTCTTCCGATTCATAATCATTGATGTTCCAGATGATTTGCATGATCGAGTGATCCCTTTACCCTGTATCGAATATTTTTGCGAGTTCCGTCACTTCCAACGATGAATCAAGATCGAATGGACCAATCCGTGTCCTTATCAGCTGACGGGTGAAACCAACCGTGCCGAGCGCTCTGGCAAAGTCTCGCACCAGAGCACGAACATAAGTGCCTTTGCGGCACTGGATGCGCACCTCTATGCGCTCTCCCTTGAAGCAAAGAATTTTTAGGCTGTCGACTTGCACCCATCTGGGATCAGGGGTGCCGTTGACACCGTTTCGGGCGAGCTCATACCAGCGCTTGCCGTCTTTTTTGAGGGCGGAAAAACGAGGCGGTATTTGCTCTATTTTTCCCACAAACCGGTTCACTGCGTCGACAAGCTGTTGCTCCGCCAGATGGGGCGGCTTTTCATTTGCAACAATTCTACCGCTGATATCCAGAGTATCTGTTTCGATTCCAAGTTGAATGCCGGCGATATATTCTTTTTCCGCCTCCATTAGCTTCTGGATGCGCCTGGTTTCGCTACCGGTACAGATGAGGAGTACGCCCTCAGCAAAAGGGTCCAGGGTACCGGCGTGCCCTACAGCCACTCCGGGCAATTTTTTTTTAATCAGCCGGACGACATCAAAAGAAGTCCAACCGATCGGCTTGCGAACATTTAATAATAAATCTGGTGCAGGCATAAGCTTGTGTCTAACTGCGGCTGGCCCAACAATCCCTTATGTATCCTCATCCTTTGATTTTAGATGGATTTTTGCAATGATGTCCTCAATATGTGCCGCATAGGCCAGCGTGTCGTCGTAATAAAATTTGATTTCCGGCACATAGCGCAGGTTGAGTCGATGACCGATTTCACCGCGCACATGACTGCACAGGCGCGCCAGGACCGACTCGGTGCGAACAAGGACGTCTTTATCGCCCAAAACACTGAAATATATTTTTGCGTGACGCAGATCATCCGACATTTTCACTTTGGTGATGGTCAGGAATCCGAGTTCGGGATCCTTGATCTCAAAGAGTAAAATTTTACTAACCTCCTCTTTGAGCAGCTGTCCGACGCGATCGGCACGCTTGTATTTAAACATTTATAAAACCTAAATAATTTCCAGCTGGTGCTGCAAAATCTCCACCTCATCTTCTATTTCGATGAGCCGGAAGATTTCCGCCATCACCTGTTCGATGAACCGTCGCTCGTTGGCGACCATGGCAATCCCGAGCGTGGTGCGCTGCCATTTCTCGTTTCCATCTACTTCGGCGACGGATACATTGAATTTATTATGGATGCGTGTTTTTATGCTTTTCAATACAAACCGCTTCGATTTCAAAGAACCACTATTGGGGATATGCAAATCAATTTGATATAAACCGACCAGCATGTTCTATTATTCTCTCCCAAAATCGGTGTTAACCCGCGAACTGAACTGCTCATGTGGCGCCTACAGGATTGCTTAATTAATCTGCAGGCGCCGAATCGGTGTCTCGTATTCAACCGGAGGCGGGTTAATCCAATGTGCGCTTTGTTTCAACCGTTTTATAAGCTTCGATGATGTCGTTTACTTTAATATCATCATAATTGAGCAGGCCGATGCCGCATTCAAAACCGGCGGCAACCTCACGCACATCTTCTTTGAATCGTTTTAAAGATTGAATTTGTCCGTCATGAATCAGACGGTCATCCCGATACAATTTAACTTTATCGTTTCGGTTAATTTTACCGGAAGAGAGATAACATCCGGCAATGATGCCGACCTTGGGCACCTTGAACACCTGGCGCACTTCAGCCGTGCCAGTTAATTCTTCAGTAATTTGCGGCGCCAGGAAACCTTCCAGTGCGGCTTTGATCTCATTGACAATGTCGTAAATGACTTCGTACAGGCGGATATCGACGCTTTCCTTGGCCGCCAATTCGCGCGCTTTGATGGTCGGACGCACATTAAAGCCGATGACAATGGCGCCGGATGCGGAACCCAACAGAACATCCGATTCCGAGATAGCGCCGACCCCTTTATGGATGATATCGACTGCAACCTCTTCGGTCTTTAAATTACCCAGAGTATCGGTAATCGCTTCGATAGAGCCATCCACATCCGCTTTGAGGACTACTTTGAGTTGCTTAATTTGTCCTTTCTGGATCTGGCGTGATATTTCATCCAGGGTGCGCGGATGGCTGCGCCATCTCTCATGTTCACGCTGAAGTTGTTGGCGTTTCAAGCTGATATCTTTGGTATCACGTTCTGTGGACAGCACAATGATCGAATCGCCCGCCTGCGGCATTCCGTCAAATCCTAATACCTGTATGGGCATCGATGGACCGGCTTTTTTCACGCGGCGACCGTGGTCATCAAACATCGAGCGTACTTTGCCACTGTAGGGGCCGGCGACGAATGGATCGCCGATCTTAAGCGTCCCGTTCTGAACCAGGACAGTCGCTACAACCCCTTTGCCTTTATCCAGACGTGATTCCACAATCGCACCTTTCGCCAGTCGTTCCGGATTGGCTTTCAGGTCCAGTAGTTCCGCTTCGAGGACGATCATTTCGAGTAATTGATCTATATTTTGTCCTGTCTTGGCGGATATTTCCACACTTTGATATTTCCCACCCCACTGCTCGACCAGAACGCCATGATTGGCCAGCTGAGTTCGGATATTATCGGGATTGGCGCCGGGTTTGTCGATTTTATTGATGGCCACAATAATGGGCACATTGGCGGCCTTGGCATGACTGATGGCTTCGATTGTCTGCGGCATGACGTTGTCGTCGGCCGCCACCACCAAGATGACAATATCCGTCACCTGAGCGCCGCGCGCCCGCATGGCGGTGAAAGCCTCGTGACCGGGCGTATCCAGAAAAGTGATGGCCTTGCTGTCGGTTACAACTTCATAAGCGCCAATGTGTTGCGTGATGCCTCCCGCTTCACCGGCAATAATATTACTCTTGCGAATATGATCCAATAACGATGTTTTACCATGGTCCACGTGTCCCATGATGGTTACAACGGGTGGGCGCCGGACCTGCTTGCCGTCATCCTCCTCTTCCACTTCCAGAATTTCGAGCACATCATCTCCAAATTCGGCCAGAGGTTCCACATCAAAACCGTATTCCGACGCCAGCAGCGTAATCGTATCCATATCCAGACGCTGGTTAATGGAAACCATCATTCCCAGCTCCATGCACTTTCTGATCAAATCGGTGGGCTCCGCGTCCATCAGCCTTGCCAGCTCGGATATGGACATGAACTCGCTGACTTTAATGACGGATCTTTCGTCGACCTCCTCTTCCTCTTCGGCCAGAACGCGTTTTTTCTTGCGCCGGGCCTTGCCGGTGTCCTCAATAGCAGCCAGAGTTTGACGAATCGTCTCTTGGATTTCTTCTTCATTAAAGGTGATTTTCTTTTTCTTTTTAGATTTCTTGCGCTTTTTTTCCGCGGTCTCTGCCGGCTTTACCTCAGCGCCAACCTCTGCCGTTTTCTTTTTGCGCTTGCGTTTACGGCGTTTCTTTTTAGCTCTGGCTTCTTCCTCTTCTATTGCCTTGACTTTATCCAGTTCGATCGTTTTTTTGCCGGGTTCAGCCAGCGGTTTTTCTATCTCAACTTCTGCAGATGGTTTTGCAGCGGCTCTGTCCCTTTCACGCGGCCGGCGAGCAAGCTCTTCAGGCGGTATCTCAATGACAATCAGTTTCTTGCGCGGTTTTACTGTGGGTTCTTTTTTAGCGACTTTGGCTTTTTCTTCCGACGGTAGCATGGCCGGCGGTTTTTCAGCAGCCTTGGCCTTCATTCTTTCCGCTTCCGCCGCCTCGGCTTCTTCCTTGGTAGCCAGGCGTTGTTTACGTAAAGTAGGCACCTCTCGCGCCAGATCCCGCGCTACCTGCAATCGCCTCGCCAGATCTTCGCGAGCTTCCGCTTTTTTCGCCTCTTCGGAAGCCTTTTTCTCACGCAAACGCCTGCGAAACTCATAATCTTTATCCACTTCAGCTGGTTTCTCACCAAACTTTTCCAGCGTCAAAGCGTAGGCGTCTTCCGAAACCACACTCATCTGGTTGCGAATATCAAAATTTAATTTCGTCAAGTAGGCGATAAGCGCCTCATTCGAGATGTTGAACTCTCGCGCTACCTGAAACACCCGTTTCTTAACAGACAAATCTAATTACTCCATGTAAAGATGTACAGAAGTAAATGAACTAGGATACAGTGATAATACTTAATGCGAATCCAAGGCCGCTAAAATTTTTTCCGCCTTTTTTACACCAATGCCGGGAAGTTTGATGAGCTCATCAATTTCAGTCTCCAAAACTTCTCGCACGGTTTCAAAACCTCCCTCTATCAGCGTCTGCTTCTGTTTATCGGTAATAACATCTACATCCTGTAGCGGTTTATCGAGGTCCTTTTCCGATTCCATCAATTTTCTGTAATCCTCATCGCGCATGGTTTGGATATCAAACGTCGTCAATTTTGAAGCCAGACGCCGGTTTACGCCCCCTTTACCGATCGCCAGTGAAATTTGTTCATCATCCAGAACAGCGGTCACCTTTTTCTCTTCTCCATCAATCATGATCCGGGCGGGTTTGGCCGGACTCAAAGCGCGCGTAATGAAAATTTCCGGCTCACTGCTCCAGTTGATGATATCTATCTTTTCGTTGTTCAGTTCCTTGACGATGGACTGGATACGCATCCCTTTCATGCCAACGCAAGCGCCAACCGCATCAATACGCTTGTCGTGAGAATAGACCGCTATCTTGGTGCGCTCTCCCGCTTCACGGGCAATGGCCTTTATTTCAATAATGCCTTCGTATATTTCCGGCACTTCGATCTCAAAGAGGCGTGTTATGAACATGGGATCCGAACGGCTGACAATGATTTCGGGTCCTCGGGCACTTTGCCGCACTTCTTTTATCACCGCACGCAACGTCTCACCCCGCCGGTATCTTTCATCTTTGATCTGCTCAATCTTTGGCAACACCACTTCCACTTTATCAACCATGAGAAAAATTTCATCCCGGTTGATCTGTCGGATTTCGCAACTGATAATTTCACCGACACGATTTATGTATTCCTGGAATATCAGCTCTTTTTCAATCTCTTTGATGCGCTGGTTGAGATTCTGTTTGGCGGAAATAATCAGTCTCCGGCCAAAAGTAGATGGATTTACGATTTCAAGATATTCATCGCCGATTTCCAGATCGGGTTCAGTCTTTTGTGCATCCTCCAATGAAATTTCAGTGACATCATCTTCCACATTTTCCACGATCATTTTGCTTTGATAAATTTCTATTTCACCCTTTTCCATATTGACAAAGATGGAATAATTGCCGTTGGGGCCATATTTTTTCTTGAGCATGCCGAGAAAAATTTCTTCCAGTATCTTCGACAGGATTTCTTTGTCAATGTTTTTCTCCTTGACGAGAAAAGAAAAGGCTTCGACAATTTCATTTTTCATATCTTTTTCCCGAAGAACGATCAGTTAATTCAACAATTAGTTTACAGCTCAAAATTGTTTCCAGTGGTATGGATTGTATTCCTTCTTTTGTTGACAGATTCACAACCTCGCCGGCGACTCCGTCTATATACCCGGTATATTCTTGCATATTCTGCTGCTGCTCCGAACAAATTTTAACTTTTCGGCCAAGATGCCGGAGAAAATCTCCCTCACTTTTCAACGGCCGATCCGTGCCGGGAGAAGAGACTTCGAGAACATATCTGTTCGCAAAAAAATCCTTTTGATCGAGCAAATCCTCGATGGCACGACTGGCCCGCGTGCATCGTTCGATATTTACGCCACCCATCTGATCGATATATACTCGAACGATGGTACGGTTGCCCTGACCGTACATTTTCAAATCAATCAGGTCAAGGCCCATGCCAGATAGAACGGGTTCTATTAAATTCTTCAGTTCCTCTAAACGTGTCATTTCGGATACCTATAGTAACAAAAAAGTGGGTCAAAAGGACCCACTTTCGCGAATAAGAATATATAAAAAATTAATGAATTATGCAAGAAAATTTCGTTAATATTTATTTTTCGAGCATACTCGATAACATGATGGCCTCATCTTTTTCTGGCGATTGGGGGTACTTTTCAACGATTTCACTGTATACTTTCCTGGCTCGGGATTCATTGTTTGCAAGGGTAAAGCACCTGCCGGCTTGAATCAAAAATCCAGGCGCAAGTACGGAATCATATTTCTCAGCCGCTTTTATAAAAGCTGCCGCCGCTTCCGAGTATTGCTGGCGCTGCAGCAAGGTCGCTGCCAGACCTCCCTGTGCGGCCGCCAAAAAGTGCTCGTCCCCGCTGAACCCGGAAAGAAACCGCCTGTAATTTTTTTCGGCGTTTATATAATCTTCGGTCTGATAAAAGGCTTTCGCTAAATAGAACCTGGCGATTTTGCCGCTTGGCGTACTGCCATAGTTATCGGTAACATTCGAAAGCTGGGCAATGGCATTTTGATAATCACCAATTTCATAAATACGCGTTGCCTTTGACAATTCTACACTGGCCAGCTGTTCCGCTTTGGTGTTCGAATAAATATAGTAGGCTATACCCACAACGATAATCAGAATAGCTGCAGCGGCGCCCAAAACAATATTGGTGTTTTGTTCTAACTTGTCCACGGCCTTAAAATAAAACGTGACAAGCTTATCCTCTTTGAGCTTTTTCTTGGAAATTCGTTTACGAGGCTTTAGCATAGGTCTCTCAAGATTTTAGTGGTGATAAAAAAATACCGAGATTCGGTGTTAACCGGCATATAAGAGCGAAAAAGCGCCAGCCAAAGGATTACCGAAATAACCTGTAGGCACCGAATCAGTGAAATAATCTATAATCATCCCCATGATTATGTTCATGAGCTGTTTGCTCAATCAATGGCACCGATTCGGTGTCTACAAGTTAATTAAGTAACCCTGTCGGTGGCACATTTTCAGTTCAGTTCGCGGATTAACACCGAATCTGGGA
>JAFGSU010000067.1 GCA_016934435.1 Candidatus Zhuqueibacterota bacterium
GGGACGCCGGTCAACCGCGTGGCGCGCTGGAACGGCTCCGCCTGGTTCACGGTAGGCAGCGGTGTGAATAACAGCGTCCGCGCGCTGCATTTTTCAGCAGGCAATCTGTATGCCGGCGGCGATTTCACCATGGCCGGAACCACGCCGGTTAATTACGTCGCCAAATGGGACGGCAGCGTCTGGTCGGCCCTGGGCAGCGGCGTCAATGACCGCGTCAATGCCATCTACATCAACGGATCAGATGTTTATGTCGGCGGCAAATTCACCATAGCCTCGGGCACACCGGCTGATCACATCGCACGCTGGAACGGTTCCACATGGCATGCGGTCGGCAACGGTTTCAACAGCCACGTTAAAGCGTTAACCTTTTTCGCCGGCAAGCTGCACGCTGCAGGCGATTTCACTTTTTCCAGCACGACGGCCGCATCCGGCATCAGCCGATGGACCGGGACAACCTGGGCGCCTCTGAACATAGGCTACGGTTTCAATGGCCCGATTTATGCCATTTTCACGGCCGGTTCCGATGTCTATGTCGGCGGCGACTTTAACCTGGGAGGCGGGGTACCGGCTAATAATATCGTCAGGTGGAATGGCACCACCTGGTCCACATTGGGAACGGGGACGGCGGGACCGGTGCATGCGATCGCCAAAAAAGGATCTATCATTTATGCCGGCGGTCGTTTTTCCTCGGCAGGCGGCGTTGCGGCCAGCAATGTCGCATCCTGGAACGGCACCATCTGGTCCGCTCTGGGCAGCGGCGTGAATAACGGGTCGCCGGGCACCGGCATCGTCTATGCACTGACGCTGTACGGCACCGATATTATCGCCGGCGGCGATTTTAATACAGCCGGCGGAAGCACCGCCTATCGCGTAGCCAGCTGGGACGGCACTACCTGGTATTCTATGTGGCTTGGTTTCGACAATACCTGTTATACTTTATGCAATCACGGCGGCACCCTGTGCGCCGGCGGCAAGTTTTTATTGACCCAGGGCGGCGGTTACTGGCTCTATTGCTGCGCCATGTGGAACGGCAGCATCTGGACGTCGATCGGCGACGGCATGGATAGCACCGTGTACGCTCTAACCTCCACGACTTCGGGCATGTATGCTGTGGGTAATTTTCTTAAAACCGGTAAAATTGTCGGTCAGATCGACATACCGCGCATTGCGCAATGGGATGGATCCAAGTGGAACTCCCTCGGCAGCGGCCCCAACGCCCGCGCCCGCGCCGTTGCCGCTCAGGGCGGCAACATTTTTATCGGCGGCGAATTCACCAGCGCAGGCGGCGTTACCGCCAACCATCTTGCCTACTGGGATGGCAGTAACTGGAACACCCGAGGCCAGGGCGTCAACGGCACCGTCCATGCCCTTGCCGGCGGAGACACACATGTCGGCGGCCAGTTCAGCATGGCCGGCAGCAAACCATCATTTAATTTCGCCCAGTGGGACGTCAGCACCTTCGTCCTCCTGGAAACCAAATTGTTACTGGAAGGGCCTTATTACACCAATGGCGATACCATGTCCACCATCCTGAAACGAGGCGGCCATATACCCACCACCTCGCCCTATGTGGACCGCCGTATATTAACCAGCATACCGGATAACATCACCGATTGGGTTCTGCTTGAATTCCGCGACTGCTCCGGCACCCTGTATGCTCGCAAAAGCGCCCTGCTGCACAAAGACGGTCGCGTCGTGGACGACAACGGCACCGGCAGTCAGGTGATGATCGAAGGGCTGCCGGCGGGCAGTTACTATCTGATCATCCGCCATCGCAATCATATGGCGGTCATGAGCGCCAGCACCATCTCCCTCAACAGCAGCAGCACCACCCTGTACGATTTTACCAGCCACTGGAACAAATATTACGGTACCAACGGCTGTGTGCTGCTGGAGACCGGCATATGGGGACTGTGGACGGGTGATATCAATCAGGATGACATGATCACCAGTCGCGATTATTATGTCTGGTACAACTCGAATTATGCCCTGGAAACGGGCTACCGATTGGGCGACATTAACCTGAACGCCCAGGTGGGTACCAGCGATTTTACCATGTGGCGCACCAACGCGCGGTTGGGTGTTTTTGGGCAGGTGCCGTATTAAAAAAAGCCAGCTCGATATATTAAACAAAAAATCCCGGTCGATACATCGCCGGGATTTTTTTATGCTGATTGGCTGACGCGCACAAACACAACAATTCGCTATTTGAGTGAATTGAAGCGAATGGATATCGGATATACACTCCTCTCTTTAAAGCTGTCAGTAAAAGGATTGAAAGGATGAATATATATTTGGGAGTTACCTATTAGGTGGGCTCCACACAATGGCAATTGAAATAAAGCGTTATCCGAACCCTTATCCTCTCCCGCAAGTGGGGGAACTGGATTTTTTGAGATTTTTGGACTATTTGGACAGTTCCGGCCCCTGTCCGGACAAGGGGCTTTCCAGCCCGCCGGTCAAAACAAAAAGTCCGGAAAGTTGGTTGTCATGCGGTGTTTATAATCCTTGCGGAGCGGACAGGAATGTCCGCACTCCAGACTATTTAAACCGCAACGCGTTCTCCGGGCACACTTCAATGCAGGCTCCGCAGGCGTGGCAATCGGGGCGCGATCTCTTGCCGTCCAGAATAGCCTGTACCGCAGGGCAGGGGCTCTCCTGCACGCATAGCATACAGTCGGTGCAGGCGTTTTTATCCAATCTCACTCTGGTGATAGCCAGATGCTCCGCCAGCCAGGTAACCAGGCCCACAGGGCAGATCAGGTAGCAGAACGGCCGGAAAATGAAAAGCGCCGCAATAAATGTGACCAGAAATGCCGGAATGACCATCCATTCCAGACTCCAGTGTAAAAATTCAAAGGGATTCATGTACGCATAGATACTGAATCCAAGCGCAAAGAGCAATACGATAAAGGCGAAGAAAAAAATAATCCGGATGCCATTGGTCACTTTGAAAGGCAATTTTATCTTGTATTTTCTCGGCAGGGGGATACGATGGATGATCTCCTGAATGGCGCCGATGGGACAGTTCCAGCCGCAAAACAATTTATTGCCGATAATCGTGAATACTATCATAAAAACAAAAATCGACAAAAAGATGACCGGAATGCCGCGGCCCATCTCCAGAAACATAAAGGATTTTTCAATGACGCACATGGGACTCGGGTGCAAGCCCATACCCCGGGCGAAATTGCCCAGCGGTAGAAGCGCTACAATGCTGAACGCAAAAAACACCACCAACATCGACAAAAGGCGTACATTTTTGCTGACTTTGTTACGCATCAGTAGAAATAAACCGATTAATGCCAAAAGGGCGCCCACCCACACGCGCGGCAACGTCCAGATATCAAAAAAGGACGGCGCTCTGCGCGTCCCCTCTTCCGCCATACCAGCCACCTGGGCAAAGAGGCCCAGTAACAGTATCATTGAAATGGATATCAAGATGTAATGCGACCCGGTCTTTTTCATTTTCGTTCATGGTATTCTTCTCCATTCTCCAATTGTAATCCATACTATTCCTGACTCTTAATTTTGTTATAGCTCATCTCTCCCTAATCGTACGGTTTATTGCGCTACGCGGAAACCGATATAAGGATAGGAAAAGGCGACATCCTGACCGCTGCGATCGGAACAGCGGCTAAAGGCAGGATCATCGGCGTAGGAGCCGCCGCGCAAAACGCGGGAAGTTTCCATCGGCATGGGACTGAACTGCCGCTGCGGCGGCCTGGGGCCGATATATTCTTCATATTGCGTCATGCACCACTCCCACACATTGCCGGTCATATCGTGCAATCCCAGCTGGTTAGCGGCAAAGCTGGCCACCGGCGCGGTGAACACATAGCCGTCGTCATATCCCTCAAAATAAGCCAGCAGATGAAGCACCTCCCTGCCGCTTTCATCACCGACATTGCCGCCTTTGGAGCCCTGCGGCGAGTCGTTGCCCCAGGCATATTTGATTTTCTTGCCTCCGTCGCGAGCCGCATACTCCCACTCGCTTTCCTCCGGCAGACGACAGCCGGCCCACTCACAAAAAGCCCTGGCATCCCGCCAGCTTACGTTAACGACGGGATGATCGTCTCCCTGAGGAAAACCCGGATTGCGCCAGCTTACGTCTTCCATCCATTCGAATCGGCTGCCGTTCCAGGCCCATCCGGCTCCCTCTTTTTCCGCATCGGTCTCATATCCCGTCGCCTCCACAAACCGACGAAATTGCGCCACTGTCACTTCGGTTTTGCTCATTTTTAAGCCGGATACCCGTTCCTTATACACCGGTTGCTCGTCATGATCTCCATCGCCAAACGTGTCCCCCATTTCAAACGATCCCGAAGGGATTTTCACCCATTCGATGCCTGTTTGCTGAGCCTTCTCTGTGCGGCAGGAAAAAACAACTCCCATGCCCAAAGTCAGCAAAAATATCCATATTTTTCTATTCATGCACGCCTTTCGTATTTTTCGCGTTTATATCCGCCTCAATTCATTCTGAATTCGATCGCAGCATGGCAGTGCGCCCGCCCGGCGCCCGGCTAAAATAAAACGCACAAACGAATCCCCCTTTTTCCAGGGCGATTGATCGCTGCAACGCGCAAATATAGCAATTATTTTACTCTTTTTCAACCATTTTGCACCTATCGTATTTTTATTTCGATTGTCATTCAGGGGTGACAAACAGGGACCGGCTTTGTAGAGTATGGGCCGATTTGCTACATATCTATATAACTGTTATTTATTGATTTATATTTTTTCTTCCAATTCATGAAAAATGGCCCGTTGCTTGCTATTGATATTGCGGATAATCATATGCACAGGAGAGGAACTATCATTTGCCATTTGTTACAAACAAATCCTATTTAAAAAGACCGGAATTGGGCGGCATCGACCTGGACCTGCTTTTTGTCGAGGGACCAAAGCGCCGGCGACGTGAAGAGGAAAAACCGCGGCCGCGCATCATGGCCGTCGGCGGCGGGAAAAGCGGCATCGGCAAAACAGTGGTCAGTGTCCTGTTGAGCATGACCCTGGCCGACATGGGGTACGACACCGTGCTTGTGGATGCGGATTTGAGCGGCGCCGGTCTGCACGGACATCATAAAACCGCGGATACGGAAAAAGTCCTGCGCACCTTTCTGGAGCGCAAGCGCGAAGATATCAATGAGCTGGCGTTGCCGACGAAACAGGATAAATTGCGGCTGATAACCGGCTCGCCGGGCATTGCCTCCTATCCGCAGCTGACGTATGCGGCCAAGCAAAAAATGTTGCGCCATATCGCGCGCTTGCAGACCCGATTCGTCGTCATCGATCTCGGCGCTGCTGGTGCCTATACCAATCTCGATTTCTTCCTCATAGCCGATGATCCGGTCATACTGACCACCTGTGATTCACGATCCCTGCAGGACGCCTACAGCTTTATCCGCGTGGGCTTGTTTCGCAGGTTGCAAAAGACCGGCCGCGCCTGGCCGGAATTATACGCCCAATTTATCACCCTGGGCGACCTGCAAACAAAGGGCGATGTTGCCACCGTAGACATGTTCCTGCAGGAATACAACAATAACTATCCGGTGGTGTGCAGCCATATCCGGCAGGTTCTCGCCGCTTTCCGTACGCGGCTGATCATCAATAATTCGAGTCCCAAAGATGATCCTCGCAAGGTGCAAACATTTCGTCAGGTGGTACAGCAGGTTCTGGATCTTACTGTGCATCCCTGGGGCATAATCCGGGAGGATGATCTCGTGCGCGACGCCGTGAAGCATTCAAAACCCGAGCTTCTGCTCAGGGGACCGGCCGGAGCGGACGTGGGAAAAATCGTCAAAACCTACCTTCTCAAACCTGCCAAGAATCCCACCGGCCATCCCTAAGACCTTAGCTTCAGAAAATATCATCCCATATTGCAGATCGTGTAAACACGGACAGGTCCTAAAATGTTGTTGCTTTTTTTTCAACGGGCCAAGTGGTTTAATTCATAAATTCAGTGACATAAAAGAAATGCTATAAAATATACTTAATTCGTCTTCTTTAAAAACCTTATTTTCATTTTAAAACCTTAGTAGTAAGAAAGCCCGGAAACACACTAACCTTATTACCTTATTATCATCCCCTGGCTTGTAAATAAGGTAATAATGTTAAGGTATGGGGATAACATTTTCCCCGGTTTTTATCGGCTATGCCATTCTCTTATTTTTAGGGGAATGACGTTTCTGTGTCGCGCTCACGCCCTGCTGGAGCCCCAGTAATTTATCCATTTAAGCAATTATAGCCTGGGACAGCAGCTTCAAATGCTGTTTGAATCACCTAGGATATTCGCTTGATTTTTTTTTGAATTTTTACTATACTCATTTGCTGATCGAGACTGAAAGCCATACTATCAAATAATCCCCTTCCGTGCATAGCGCGTCATGATAAAAAACGAAGGATCGATCCGGTTGCACCAACTAAACAGGAGGAGCGAAAGCATGAAAATAATGAGTATTTTTTTGATTTTTTGTATCGTGATGCCAATTTTGGGTCAGCCATTGCCGCACGGCGAGGCGTTGAAGGGGCGCTGGAAATACAGCGATTTCGAAAAGCCGGAGGTCTGTAAAAGCTGCCATGTGGATATTTACCAGCAGTGGACCCAGTCCATGATGTCACAGTCGTACACCCATCACTGGGATGAGATTGAGTACTTTGACCTGGCGGTGGCGCACGCTGAAAAAGTGCCGAGTCTGAAGGATGCCGTAGACGGCTGCAACGGCTGCCACGCGCCGCTGGCGTACATGGCCGGCGATGTACCGCCGCCGCGGCCTGCGGCCAATTCACGCGCCAACGAAGGCGTGAGCTGCGACGTCTGCCACACTATCCGCGCCATCGGCAGCGATCCGCCGGTCAATTTCAGCTATGTCGCTTCCCCCGGTCGGGTGAAATACGGCGCCAAACCGGGACTCAAATCGCCCCACCACGACACCGAGATGCTCGACATCTATACGCAAACCGAGTTCTGCGGTAATTGTCATAATGAAAAAAATCCCTACGACATCTGGGTGAAAAGCACCCAGTTGGAATGGAAAGAAGGCCCCTATGCCGAGCAGGGCGTGACCTGTATGCAATGCCACATGCCCAAAGCCTTGGGCAAAAATGCCACCATGGCGAAAGAGGATATGGTGGCGCAGCACCTGTTCCACGGCGCCCACGATCCGGGCAAAGTGGCCGGCACCGTGGAGATTCGTATGCACCCCGAGGAGCGCGAAGTACCCTACGATGCCACGGTGGCGATCAAAGTGCAGCTGTTCAACGCCAAGACCGGCCATAAATTTCCCTCCGGCTCGGTGGAAGACCGCATCCTCTGGCTGCACGTGACCGCTGTGGATGCCAACGGGAAGGAATATCACCTGCCGGTTGATAAAAAGGATTTTGACGGAGAAGCATATACCATCGCCAGCGACGAGCTCGCCTATCAGGATATGGGTGTACCCAGGGGCATCGCCAATTTTGCCGGTGTCGGCCGAGACGGGGTGCCGGTGGGCGACCGCATCTTCCGCATGCCCTACCTCGATCCCGAGGGCCGCATGACCATCATGCAGTGGAATACAAAATCGCTGGGCGTGGATTATCGCATCGGCCCGCGCGAGACCAAGATCGAGACCTATACCTGGCAACTGCCGGATGATATCCCGGTCGGTAAAATCACCTTCAAGGCGCAGTTAAACTATCAGAAATTAGTCAAACCGGTGGCGGACTTTCTCAATGTGCCGGCCGATGAGAGCGAGATCATGGTGGTCAATACGGCCACAACCTATATCGAGGTTTATGAATAGAGGGGAATGACGATCGGATCATTCTGCTTGTAGCTTTGTATGGATAAAAATCACACAGAGGCACCAGGAACACAAAGCTATCTTGTCGATCCAGTAAAAATATAATTCATTCATATATATATATATATCCGTTACTCGGCGGTCTCCGCGCGCTCGGCGGTTGATCACATTCTAATCAGAGCAACGGATTAGTATCTTTACAGAAATCATTCACAGGAGGTAGCCATGAAATTCAATCAACGTTTTATGATTTTTATTATGCTTCTTTTTTTCATCGTTCTGATCACCTCTGAAGCCGTTATGGCCATACCGGCTTTTGCGCGGCGCTACAACATTTCCTGCAACACCTGCCACGCGCCTTTTCCGAGGCTCAAGCCCTATGGCGACGATTTCGCCGGCGACGGATTTATCATCAAGGAGGATGAGAAAGAACGCGACTACGTCACCGCCGGCGACGACCTGATGTGGCTGAATAAAGAGTTCCCGCTGGCAGTGCGCATCGACGCCTATGCCGTCAAGGATGACAACAAACCGGCTAAAAACGATTTACAGATTCCCTACGGCCTCAAACTGTTATCCGGCGGGACGCTCTATAAAAACATCGGCTATTACTTTTATTTTTACATGAGCGAGCGCGGCGATGTCGCTGGTGTGGAAGATGCCTACATCCACTTCAATGATCTGGCCGGCGTGCCGCTGGACGTCATGGTCGGTCAGTTCCAGACCTGCGATCCGCTGATGAAACGGGAATTGCGGCTTACTTTTGAAGATTATGAAATCTATAAATATCTGCCGGGACAATCGGGCACCAATCTGACCTACGATCGCGGATTAATGGTGACCTACGGCATCGAAAAGACCGGCACCGACCTGCTCGTCTCCCTCACCAACGGCAATGGCATCAATGAGGCGGATTCTCTGAAAAAATTCGACGATAACAATTATAAAAACATCGGTGTGCGCTTGAATCAGGGCATCGGCGAATTTCTCAGCATCGGCGGGTATTTTTATCGCGGTAAGGAGGTCCTGAGCGGCTATGGGCAAGAAAATGAGGTGACCTACCTCGGCCCGGACCTCAATTTCACCCTCGGTCCGGTGCAGTTGACAGCGCAATATTTGCAGCGTGAGGACACCAATCCCATGTTCCTAAATCAGGCGGAAAAAGTAAAGACCAAAGGCATGGTACTGGAAACTATCTTTGCGCCGCACGGCGATCGCTCGCGGCTGTATTTCACCGCGCTCTATAACGACATCAAGCAAGCGGACGAGTCCGTTTACCAGACTGCGACGCTGAGCGGCAGTTATCTCCTGTCGCGCAACCTGCGCGGCGTGGTCGAGTATACGCGCGATTTGAAACACGATAAGAATCGGTTTGTGGTGGGTATGGTGGCGGGGATGTAGCGGGCATGGCGCCATCAATCGAGGTGATCGGTCCTTTCATTAACGCGAAAGTCCAAGTGGAAAATTATCCTAAAAGCTTATTATCCATTAAATTTCTTTGTTTTTATAGGATTTTGCATTATATTAATTAAGGCCGAATACTGTTTACACCTGAAAGTTGCGCAAGAATTTTCGGGTTTAATGATACAGGGAAGTCAATGGGCCTGAGCGGAATTTGGAACCGAAATTCGGTGTTAACCGACACGCGAAACGCTTTCCCGGACATCAAAAGGTTACGGAATTTACTTGAAAACACCGGACCGGTGTATAAATCATAATGATATTCAAATCATGATGGGATGATTCCTATGTCAGCCTTCTGGTCAAAAATATTTTCCCACGAAAAAAAGGGTGAAGACAACAGCCATCTGGACGACGTGTTGAAGGAGATGCCGATTTTCGAAAAATTAACCCGCCGCGAGTTGCATGCCATTATCCGCATACTGCATAAACGCGAATTTAAAACGGATGAGGTTATCTTTCGCGAAAATGAACCCGGCATGGGCATGTACATTATCGAGCAGGGCAAGGTTGCCATTGTTTCGGAATCGGCCAAGATGCAGTTGACCGAACTGAGCGCTGGCGCCTTTTTCGGCGAGATCGCCCTGCTGGATGCTGCCCCGCGCTCGGCCAGCGCCATTGCCAAAAGCGATTGCAAACTGTTCGGTTTTTTTCAACCGGATTTGTTCGGACTGATCGAGAGAAACCCACAGTTAGGCGTTAAAGTCGTCCTCGGCATTTCCCGACTGGTATGCGAACGGTTGCGTCAGACCAATAAGCGCGCCTTTGCTTTCAACGAAGCGCTGCAGCAGATGAAACATCCGCCGCAATAGACAAAAAAAGAATGCCATTGCGGGTTGGGTATGGCAAAACCGCCATTATTTCTAAAAGGACAGAAAAACGAATGTCATTGCGAATCCGCCGCAGGCGGATGAAGCAATCCCCGCTGAAAGGGGACTAGCCGGGGAGGTGCTTTTTTAGCGGAGATCGCCGCGCTCCATGGCAGATTATCTGAATAGTAAATTGCCTGCCCTCCGCTTCTAAGGACATGGCGGAGATTGCTTCGCTACAACATAGTTTTGATGA